>NZ_JAIUJZ010000082.1:0-18845 GCF_020176775.1 Saccharopolyspora sp. 6M | reverse complement strand
CACCCGGGCACGGTGGACCTCGTTCATCACCGCGCTCGACCGGGCCGAGCGCTGACGGAAGCCGGACCTCGGTCGAGCCCGGCTGGAGTTCCGAACGTGCCGAAGACCTTCGGGCGGCGCGCTCGATTCCGGGATCGCGATCGGCCGCCCGGCGCACTGCGAAAGCGGGTCGACACGAGATCCCGCCGGCCCGAAGGTGGAGGTATGGGATTCGGCATCGCGCATCGAGAGGAACCGGCGTACAGCGAGTTCGGGCTGCGGGTGGAGCAGGCCGAGATGGGGATCGGCAGCGGGCCCGCGCTGGTGTTCCTCGTCGACGGGGAAGACCTGTTCGGGCGGACGCTCGGGCTGAAGGGCGTCGGGCGGGATCCGGACGACCTGCTCGGGCGGCACGGCCCCCTGCTGCCGACCGAATGGCCGCATCCGCCGCCGACGACGCTGCTGTGGCGCTGCGACTGCGGCGTCGAAGGGTGCGGATTCGCCAGTGCGCGGATCGAGCACGACCGGTTCAACAATGATTACGACCACGTGGTGTGGACCGATTTCACGCTGCACTGCCTCGGCGATGCCGAGCCTCCGCGAGAACTGCGGTTCCGCACCCGGCAGTACATCGCGGAAATCGTGCGCCTCCACGCCGACCGCACGTGGGAGACCGAACTGCGGCGCACCGCGCGGGAAGTGGCCACGGCGCTCGACGGCGATCCCGCGATCCTCGGGCAGTGGGACTGCGCCCTGCGGTGGGCAAAGCCACACGAACGCGCCGGCCAGGTATCCGTGCTGGTTACGGACGGTTCAGCCGAGTACTCGACGAGATACGACGGCGCCGCGGGCGCGGCGGAGATCATCTCCCGACTGCGCGCCACCGACCCGCGCGAGAGCGCCGAGCGCACCTACTCCAGACCCGGCTGAATCCACTTAGGATTGCCTTGCCGAAATAAGGCAAAGTAAACTTAACCAAGGTTCGGCGAACATTTCCAAGGGTTACCTGACGAATTGCGAGGTGTCAATTGGAGCGTATTCTTCATGCCATGCCCACCACCGCAAAGAAGATCCAGCCCCGCGAATCCCGATTCCACCAGTTGCTGCAGGACCAGGTGCGCAACGAGCTCACCGCCTCGCAGCAGTACCTCGCGGTCGCGGTGTGGTTCGACAACGAAGACCTGCCCCGGCTGGCCGCGCACTTCTACCGCCAGTCGATCGAAGAGCGCAACCACGCCATGATGATCGTGCAGTACCTGATGGACAACGACATCAAGGTCGCCATCCCGTCCATCGAAGAGGTCCGCAACGACTTCACCGAGACCCGGGAGCTCGTCGCCCTCGCCCTGGAGCAGGAGCGCGAGGTCACCCAGGAGATCGTGACGCTGGCCAAGGCCGCCCGCGACGAAGGCGACTACCTCGGCGAGCAGTTCCTCCAGTGGTTCCTCAAGGAGCAGGTCGAGGAGGTCTCGCAGATGTCCACGCTGCTGGCCGTCGTCGACCGCTCCGGCGGCAACCTCTTCGACGTGGAGAACTTCCTCGCCCGCGAGACCGTCGGCGACGAGGGCGCCGACCCCACCGCGCCGCCCGCCGCGGGCGGAGCGCTCTGAGCTGACCGCACCCACCACAGCGGCCGACGGCCCCCTGCTCACCCGAGCCGGGGGCCGTCGCGCGTTCCGGGTCAGCCCGGGTCGGACGGTTCGGTGGACGGCTCCGTCGGTTCCGACGTCGGTTGCGGCTCGGACGGTTCGGACGGCTCCGCGGACGTGGACTCCGGTTCCGAGGTGACCTCCCGCAGGATCGACAACCGCTCGTCCTCGGCGTCCTCCGCCAGATCGCCCCGCTCCGGCGGCGACCGGCGAGGCCCCCAGCCGCCGCCCGGCGCCGGATCCGCGGGCACCGGCGGGGACGTCGGCAGCGGGATCGGGGGCTGCACCGGCGAGGGCACCGACGTGCCCACCACCGGCGGCACCGCCGGGCGCACCGGCCCCGGATCCGGCCGCGCCACCAGCACCGCTCCCCCGCCGAACAGCACCCCCATCGCCAGCACCCCGCCCACCGCGGCCAGCGTCGTCTGCCGCTTGCGCCGCCGGCGCGCGCCCGCCACCAGCGACCACTCGGCGCCCGTGCGGACCGGCACCTCCAGCCGGTCGTCCGCGAACATCCGGCGCAGCTCGTCGTCGAGGTCGCCCATCACATCCCACCGCCCTCGAACACCGGACCGAGCCTGCGGCGCAACGTGGCCAACGCCTTGCTGGCCTGGCTCTTCACCGTGCCCGCGCTGACGCCGAGGGTCTCGGCGATCTCCGCCTCCGACAAGCCCTCGTAGTAGCGCAGCACCACCACGGCGCGCTGCCGCGGCGGCAACCCGCGCAGCGCCTGCCACAGCGGCTCGTTCTCCAACCGATCCGGCGACTCCACCGCGGGCACGTCCGGGAACTCGGCCAGCAACGTCTCCCGGCGGATCCGCCGCCACCGGCTCACGTGCGCGTTCGCCATCGCCTTGCGCACGTACGCGCGCGGCTCCTCGCACTGCTGCCGGATCCTCGCCCAGCGCGCGCCGACCTTCTCCAGCACCGTCTGCACCAGATCGGCCGCGTCGTGCGGGTTCCCCGTCAACGCGTGGCCGTAGCGCATCAAGCCCGGCAGGGCGACGCGCACGAACTCCGCGAAATCGTCCTCCGTCGCCATATCCCCTTGCAGTGCCGGGCGCGACCAGCCCACCGAGGCCTCCGACGAGGCGCGCACGGCAGGCATGTGAGCGGTCACGCCGCCTCCCCTCCCCGGGCTTTCGCTGCGGAGAGGACACGCGAGGCCGGGGCGCGCGGTTGCCGGAACCGCCCGTTCTTCACTCGAACGGGCTAGCGCGCGCCCGGCCGGATCGCGTCAGCGCAAGGTGACCTGGCGGCCGCGCAGCCCGTCGCGGGACCGGCGCTCGGTCGCGTCCAGCGGCGAGTCCTCCAGGGACTCCAGCGCTTCCGCCAACCGGCGGCCCAGCGCCGCGGCCGGCTCGTTCCACTCCCGCGGGTGCTTGTCCCGGTCCAGGTCCCACACCGGCACCAGCACGCCGTGCGCGCGGAACGAACCCGCGAACCGGCTGTCCTCGTCCAGCGCCAGCTCACCGCGCGCCGACAGGCGGGCCAGCGCGGCCAGCAACTTCTCCTCCGGCTCCGGGCGCACCCAGCGCAGGTGCGCCTTCTCGCCCGGGTCCACCCAGTACGCCGAGCGCGCACCCTCCGCGGTCAACCGCTCCGTGGGCATGATCGCCGCGTTCGCCCGCTCCAAGGACAGCGCGACCTCGCCGGTCGCCTCGGTGCCCTCCGGCAGCCACCACGCGAAGTCCTCGTGCAGCTGGACGTCCAGCTCCGCAGCCGGGTCGAGCAGGTCCTGCAGGCGCGCCCGGACCTCCGCCTGCGCCGGCTCCGGGCCCACCACCGGCAGCGACTGGCCCGGCTCCGCCTGCTGCACCCACTCGATCGCGCGGGCCAGGTCCCGGCTCAAATCACCCGAACGGGTCTGCACCTGGAGGCCGATGAACGCCTGCCCGTCCGTGCGGCGCACCGCGGCCGCCGCCATCGGCAGCACCGACGCGACCGTCACCTCCGGGCCGGACAGCAGCGGCAGCCGTGCCGTCGCCGACGGCACGAACTCGCGCAGCGCGACCAGATCACCCTCCGCGGCGAGTCCCTCGAAAGGCCTGGTCACGATCACATCGGTGGCGCCGCCCGCCTTGCCGTGGCACGCCTTGTAGCGCTTCCCCGACCCGCACGGGCAAGGCTGCCTCGGGCCGGCGGCGCCCTCAGCTCGCTGGGACGGGGTGGCCGTACGCTTCGACACTCGAAGCCTCCTCGCAGCTGTGACAAGACCCACCGACGCTATCGAGCCGCCACCGCGACCGACGTCCCGGGTCAGCCGCCCGACAACCGCAGCCGCGTCGCACCCGGCCGGTTCGTCGCCACGAACCGCACCCCCGCGCGGCGGCACAGCTCCACGTCCGCCGGGTCGTCCACCGTCCAGCAGTAGGTGTCCCGGCCCCGCGCAGCCCACCGGCCCGCCAGCTCCGGGTCCCGGCGCAGCAACCGGATGCTCGGGCCCGCCAGGTCGGCCCAGCGCGGCAGCTCCCCCGCCCGCGCCGCGCGCGACGCCCGGTCGAACAGCAGCACCGTCGGCACGCCCGGCGCGTCCGCCCGGAACCGGCGCACCGCCGCCGACGAGAACGACATCATCACCACCGGCGACTCGTCCTTGTGCGCGGGCGCCGACACGCCGTGCCGGGCCAACGCCGCCGTCAACTTCGCCTCCACCAGGCCCGCGTAGCGCACCGGGTGCTTCGTCTCCGCGAACAACCGGATCCGCCTGCGCTGCGCGCGCACCAGGCCCAGCAGGTCGTCGAAGGTCAGGATGCGGCGCTGCGCGGCGCCCACCGCCGCGCTCGCCCGCGGCTCGAACACCAGCTCGTCCGCCGACTCCGGCAGCTCGTGGTGCCAGTGCGCGAAGTCGAAGCGGGACATCGCGGGCAACGTCAACTCGCTCACCACGCCGCGGCCCGAGGAGGTGCGGTCCACCCGGCGGTCGTGCACGCACACCAGGTGCCCGTCCCGCGTGACCCGGACATCGCACTCCAGCGCGTCGGCCCCCTGGTCCAGGGCCACCTGGTAGGCGCCGAGGGTGTGCTCGGCGCGTTCCGCCGACGCACCGCGGTGCGCGACGACCTGCGGGGAACCCATGCCGGGCATTATCCCGACCGCCCGCCCGAGCCCACCACGCCGGAGGCCCGCCAGGTGAACGGGCCACCCACCCAGTACGGCTGGACGAGTGGGCCACTCACCTGGTGGGGCTTCTGGTGGGTCGTTCGCCTGCGGTCAGATCAGCGGGGGGCGTCCGCCGGCCGAGCCGCGCGCGGCGGTTCCGGGGCACCGCGGACGCCGACGACGCGCGGGCGCGCCAGCAGCGTCGGGTCCGACGGCACCAGCAGGTTCGTCACGTACGTGATCACCCGCATCGCCAGCGCCGCGCACGCGGCCGCCGCCACGTCCGCCCAGAAGTGCAGCACCACGCCGTCCGCCATCGCCTGCACGCCGTCCCGGAAGCCCCACAGCAGCGCGGCCCAGCCCAGCAGCAGGCTCAACGCCCACGAACCCCACCACCACCCGACCAGCCGCGACGGCCGCGGACGCTCCGCCGCACGACGCGCACCGGCCGCCACCAGCACCCCGTGCTCCAGCTCCGCCAGCGCCGTGCCCGGCGCCACCAGGTTCCAGCCCGGTACCAGGACGCCCGCGACGACCTGCCACTCCGGGCGGCGCGGCACCACCTCCAGCTGCCGCGCCGACGCGCGCCGCGCCCACACCAGCCACAGCACCGCGAACACCCCGCTGGTCGCGCCGAGCAGCCAGCTCAGCACGCCCGACGTCACCACCAGCGTGTCCGACAGGTCCAGCGCCACCTTCGACAACGCCGAACCGCGGCTCATCAGCAGCAGGCCGTACCGCCATGCCTCGGCCACCGCCGCCACGCCGGACACCGCCGCCATCAGCCACAACGCAGACCACGACATCGCCGACAGCCACGTCACCCGCTGCACCGGGTCGACCTGCGGGCGCGTCGGCAACGCCAACGGCCACCGCCAGCCCAGCAGCGGAAAACCCCAGCGGGGGACGCCCGGGTAGGACGGCGGGCCCGAATAGCGGGCCGGTGGGCGCGCGCGGCGCCGCGGCCGCAGGCCACCGGGCGGAGTGGCCACCCACTCCACCCGCAGGCCCGATCCGGCCGGGCGGTCCGGCGGCGTCGTCACAGCACGATCGGGTCGGCGCCGGGCTCGTCCGACACCACCGGGCGGCCGATCGCCGACCAGCCGTTCATGCCGCGCTCCACGTTCACCGCGTCCCAGCCGTTCGCGTTCAGGTAGGCCGTGACCCGCGCGGACCGGCCGCCGGAGCGGCACACCACGTAGACCTGGTCGGCCTCGGGGATCTCGTCGAGGCGCTGCGGCACCTCGTTCATCGGGATGTGCAGCGCGCCCGGGGCGTGGCCCGCGGCCCACTCGTCGTTCTCCCGCACGTCCAGCAGCACCGACTTCGCGTCCGGCAGCTCGGCGGGCAGCTCCTCCGGCGGCACGCCGGGTACTTGCATCGGGGTAGTCACGGACCCGATGCTGCCACGCCGCCCGTGGGCCCGTCGTGAGGTGGGGCGGCCCGCCCGTCCACTCGGCTGGACGGGCGGGCCGCCCAGGCGATCAGTGCTGCGGGGTGGACTTCTCGGCGCCCGCCCCGGTGAGCGAGCGGACCTCCATCTCCGCGTACTTCGCCGCGTTGTGCGGCTCCTTGCTCAGGACGGTCCCGAGGTAGCCGAGCAGGAAGGACACCGGGATCGAGATCAGCCCGGGGTTCTTCAGCGGGAACCACGCGAAGTCCAGCGCCGGGAACATCGCCTCCTCGTTGCCGCTCACCGCGGGCGAGAACACGATCAGCACGATGGTCACCGCGAGCCCGCCGTAGATGCTCCACAGCGCCCCGGTGGTGTTGAACCGCTTCCAGAACAGCGAGTACAGCAGCGTCGGCAGGTTCGCCGAGGCCGCGACCGCGAACGCCAGCGCCACCAGGAACGCCACGTTCTGCCCGTTCGCCGCGATGCCGCCGAGGATCGAGACGATGCCGATCACCACCGCGGTGATCCGCGCGACCTTCACCTCCTGGTTCTTGTCGTCGACCTTCCCCTTCTTGAGCACGTTCGCGTAGATGTCGTGCGCGAACGATGCCGAAGCGGTGATCGTGAGGCCGGCGACGACGGCGAGGATGGTCGCGAACGCGACCGCGGAGATGAACCCGAGCAGCAGCGGGCCGCCCAGCTGCAGCGCCAGCAGCGGTGCCGCCGAGTTCACGCCGCCCGGCGCGTCCTTGATCGCCTCGGGCCCGACCATGGCCCCGGCGCCGTAGCCGAGCACCAGCGTGAACAGGTAGAACAGCCCGATCAGCCAGATCGCCCACACCACGGAGCGGCGGGCTTCCTTCGCGGTGGGCACCGTGTAGAAGCGCATCAGCACGTGCGGCAACCCTGCGGTGCCGAGCACCAGCGCGATGCCCAGCGAGACGAAGTCGAGCCTGCTGGTGCTGCTGGCCCCGTACTGCGCGCCCGGGTTGAGCAGCTCCTCACCACCGGCACCGGCCCGCTCCACGGCGGCCCCGAGCAGCCCGGACAGGTTGAACCCGTAGTGGCCGAGCACCCAGAGGGTCATCACGAACGCGCCCGCGATGAGCAGCGCGGCCTTGATGATCTGCACCCAGGTGGTGCCCTTCATGCCACCGACCAGCACGTACAGGATCATCAGCGCGCCGACGACGGCGATCACGATGGCCTGCTGGCCCTTGCTCTCGATGCCGAGCAGCAGCGCGATGAGCCCGCCGGCGCCGGCCATCTGGGCGAGCAGGTAGAAGAACGAGACCGCCAGCGTGGACAGCGAGGCGGCGGTGCGCACCGGGCGCTCCCGCATCCGGAAGCTGAGCACGTCGGCCATCGTGTAGCGGCCGGTGTTGCGCAGCAGCTCCGCGACCAGCAGCAGCGCCACCAGCCAGGCGACGAGGAAGCCGATCGAGTAGAGGAACCCGTCGTAGCCGTACACGGCGATGGCCCCGGCGATGCCGAGGAACGACGCCGCCGACAGGTAGTCACCGGAGATCGCGATGCCGTTCTGCGGCCCGCTGAACGCCCGGCCCGCCGCGTAGTAGTCCGAGGCGGTGCGCGTGTTGCGGCTGGCGCGGAACACGATGACCAACGTGACCAGCACGAACAGCCCGAAGATGCCGATGTTGAGCCACCGGTTGGACGCGGTGTCGGTCTGCTGCGCGAGGAACGGGTGGGCGGCCTGGAGTGTGGTCACCGCTGCTCTCCTTCGACGCGTTCGCGGATCTGCTCGGCGACCGGGTCCAGGTTCTTGTTGGCGTACCGGACGTAGAGCGTCGTGATGAGGAAGGTGGAGACGAACTGCAGCAGCCCGAGCACCAGGCCCACGTTGATGTTGCCGATGAGCTTGATGCTCATGAACCCGTGCGCGTAGTCGGCGAGCAGGACGTAGACCAGGTACCAGACGAGGAAGATCGCCGATACCGGGAAGACGAATGTGCGCAGCCGTTGCCGGAGCGTGGCGAATTCGGGGCTGTTCTGCGCGGCCGCCCAGGTCTCGGCGTCGATGGCGGGACCTGGGTCGCCGCTGGCGCTGGGGTCGCTGCCGGGGCTGGGGTCGCTCTGGCCCGTGGAGCTCACGGTTGTCCTCCTGGGTAGGAGAGGTCGCGCCCGCCGGCGACGTGTGACCTCTATCTCCTGTCGACGCGCGAACGCTACGTAGTTCGTCCGAATCTGGAAAGACCCCGAACGTGGATTGATATCAATCCGCTGGGTGACCGAAGCGCCGACAAATCCCTGATTATGACACGTGGAGTGACCCCTGTCACGCCAACTACCCGTACGGCCCAATGCGAGACTCGGCAGGTCAGCGAGACGCCCGACCGGCCACCCGGACGAACCGGACGCGACGGCGCGGAGCGGCGCGCACCGGCCGCCCATCGCACGCGGTGAACACCGGGGAGCCCGGTCCCGAGACCACATTCGCGCTGATCACCGGACCGGGGGCACCACCACCGGTCGCCGGGCGCCCGCCGCCGACGCACCGCACCGCCGAACGAGCTGATCCGATCGGGCTAACGCCGGTGCCGACCGCCGGAATCCTTGCTCGGCACGGGCTTGCGCACCCGCCGATCGTCCTGAAAACCCAGCCGGTCCGGCGCGTGCATGCGCAGCATCACCCGGGACACGCCCTCCGGAAGCTGCCGCTTGGTGCCCGCGCTGACCAGCACCATCACCAGGAACGCCACCGGGACGCTCACCAGGGCCGGCTGTTGCACCAGCTCCGCCAGCACCCCTTCGCCGCCCGGACGCAGCGCTCCCACCACCAGCGCCGCCAGCACCAGCGCGCCGCCCGCCACCAGACCGGCCGCCGCGCCGAACGCCGTCAGCCCGCGCCACCACACCCCCAGCACCAGCAGCGGGCAGAACGTCGACGCCGCCATCGCGAACGCCAACCCGATGCTGCGCGCCAAGTCCTGCTCCGCCACCAGCAGCGCCAGCACCATCGGCACCGCCGCCGAGGCGAGCAGCAGCAGCGGCATGTGCCAGCCCCGCACCCGCTGGAAGTTCGACGACACCACCCCGGACAGGCTCACCACCAGCCCGGACGAGGTCGACACGAACGCCGCGAACGCGCCGGCCGCCGTCAACGACGTCAGGACCCCGCCCGGCCAGCTGCTCAGCATCGCGTTCGGCAGCAGCAGCACCGCGGCATCCGTCTGCCCGGTGACCAGCAGCTTCGGCACGAACAACCGGGACAGCAGCCCCAGCACCGTCGGGAACAGGTAGAAGGTGCCCAGCAGGACCAGCACGAACAGCGCCGTGCGCCGCGCACCGTGCCCGCTCGGGTTCGTGTAGAAGCGCACCAGCACGTGCGGCAGGCCCATCGTGCCCAGGAACGTCGCCACGAGCAGCGAGTACGTGCCCACCAGCGAAGCCGAACCGGAGCCGGACGGGTGCAGCCACGAACCGTTGTCCGGTTCCGCCTCGGACACCACCGGAACCGCCGCGCCCGCCTCGAACGAGAGGGTGCTGCCCGCGTCGACCGCGTACTCCCCCGGCGGGACCCAGGTGTTCGCCTGCCCGTTCGGCTGCAACGGGCCGCCCGGCGACTCCCGCGGCGCGTCCACCAGCACCCAGGTCGGCTCGACGACCCGCAAGGTCACCGGCGTCTCGACCTCCACCGCGGTCCGGGTCTCGAACACCGGTCCCGGCTCGTTCAACCGGTCCGCCGAACCGCCCAGCAGGAACACCCCGAACAGCACGAACGCCGGCGCCGTGATCGCGAACAGCTTCAGCCAGTACTGGAACGCCTGCACCAGGGTCACCGCGCGCATGCCGCCGCTGAACACGCTCGCCAGCACCACCGGCAGCAGCGCCACCGCACCCACCCAGGCGGGCAGCTCGGTGAGCACCGCGAACGTCAACCCGGCCGCCTGGAACTGCGGCACCAGGTACAGCCAGCCGATCAGCACCACGAACGCCGTGGTCAACCAGCGCAGCCAGGGCGAATCCAGCCGCACCACCGCGAAGTCCGGCACCGTGTAGGCCCCGGACCGGCGCAGCGGCGCCGCCACGAACAACATCACCGCCAGGTAGCCGGAGGCGAACCCGATCGGGTACCAGAGCGCCTGCGACCCGTCCTTGAGCACCAGCCCGGCCACGCCGAGGAACGACGCCGCGGACAGGTACTCGCCGGAGATCGCGGCCGCGTTGCGTTCCTCCCGCACCAGGCGCCGCGCGCGGTGCAGGTCCGAGGTGGTCCGGGCGTGGCTCGACCCCCACACGCCGATGGCGAAGGTCGCCGTCACCACGACGGCGATACCGCCCAACGCCCAGAACACGGAGATCTCCGGCACCGCCGAGCCCCGCTACCGCTCGATCATGTGCAGGAAATCGCGCTCGTGCCGAGCCGCTGCCCGCGAGTACCAGAAGCCGAGCAGCACCATGAACGGGTAGGGCAGCACCCCGAGGACCAACCAGGGCAACCGGATTCCGGCGATCACCATGTCTCCCAGCGACGGCAGCACGTGGAACAGCAGCGGCAGGCCGAACAGCCCGGCCCCGAGCAGACCCGTCATCAGCAGTGCGCTCCGCAGCTGGGCGCGCACCAGGTAACTGACCAGCACTTCGCCGACGCTGGTCTGCTCCTCCAGCTCCATGATCGTACGGGCCACCGGCCTGCTGCGGCGGCGATCGGAGAGAACGACGCGCTGCCTGCGGGGACGGCGGCCGCCTGCGGCGGTCGCCGGTTGTTCCGGCGTCATGCCCGACCGGCCGGGCGGCGGGGCGCGCTCATCCCTGCGACCCCCAGCCCTGTCTCGGCGCGCGCACCAGCCGGTCCTTGAGCTCCCGGGTGTGGCGCCTGCTGACCGGCAGCTCCTTCGGCTCGCCGCCGCCGAGCAGCACCGAGTAGCCGGACGAGGACATCCGCAGCTCGGTGACCAGCGTCATCGACACCAGGTACGAGCGGTGGATGCGGATGAAGTTGGCGTCCGCCCAGCGCTCCTCCAACTGCGCCAGCGGGATCCGCACCAGGTGCGAGCCGCCGTCGGTGGTGTGCAGCCGCGCGTAGTCGCCCTGCGCCTCCACCCAGCGGACCGTCTTGCGGGAGACCATCTTCGTCGTGCCTGCGAGTTCCACCGGGATCACCTCGTCCTCGTCGGCCGCGGCGGGGAGTTCCGCGGCCGTGGCGTCGGCCCGGCCACCGGCGGCGCGTTCGGCCTTGCTGCGCTCGATGTTGCGCAGCGCCCGGTCCACCCGGTCCGCGTCGGCGGGTTTCATGATGTAGTCCAGCGCGCCCACCTCGAACGCCTCCAGCGCGTTCTCCTCGTGGCCGGTGATGAACACCAGCGAGGGCGGCTGCTTGAAGGCGTTGAGCACCCTGGCGAGTTCCATGCCGCTGAGCCCCGGCATCGAGACGTCGGCGAACACCGCGTCCACCACGGAGTCCTCGCCGTCCCGGGACCGCAGCTGGTCGTCGCTGCGCAGCAACCGCAACGCCTCCGCGGCGTCGAACGCGGTGAGCACCCGGCCCACCCGCGGGTTGTTGCCGAGCAGGAACTTCATCTCGTCCAGCCCGGCCATCTCGTCGTCCACCGCCAGCACCACCAGTCCCGTGGTGCCGACCTGCGCGCTCGTGTCCGGTTGAATACTCACTGTAACGCCAATCCTGCCGCGCCGGGTGGCGCACTGTCCACGATCAGGTTTCTCGGCTCGGTGCGCCACGACGGCGTCGTCGCGGAGCCCGGCTCGCACGTGCGGCGTTGCCGAGGGATGCCGTGGCAGCCGCTGCGTCGATCATCGTGGCATCACTCGGCCGAGCGACACAGGCCACGCCGCGAGCCACGGCTGAGTGAGGTGTGTCACGCCGCCGGATCAACGTACGGTGCGCACCCGGGCAGGACTGCGGCGGGGTCGGGGAAGCGCGACCGCGGCGGTCCCGCCGGTCGCGCTCCGCCGGGCGGTCACAGCCCGAAGCGGGACCACTGGGCGCGCTGCTCCAGCGCCTCCACCAGGGAGGACGCCGAGGCGCCGAGACCCAGCCGGGTGCCGGGGGCGCTGCCGCTGAGCCGGGCCAGCAGCGGCTTGCGCGGTTCGACGTCCACGATGTGCGCCTTCGGGAACCGCTCCGCGACGATGCCGCGCAGCGTGCCCAGACCGTCGACGAGCCCGAGCTCCTTCGCCTTCGCGCCGGTCCACACCTCGCCGGTGAACAGGTCGGCGTCGGCGAGCTTGCCCCCGCGCCGCTCCCGCACCCAGTCGGTGAACTGGTCGTGCAGCTCGGTCTGCAGACCGTGCAGCCAGCGCACGTCGTCGTCCTTCTCCGGGCTGAACGGGTCGAGCCGCACCTTGTTCTCGCCCGCGGTGTAGACCCGGCGCTGCACGCCGATGCGCTCCAGCAGCCCGTCGAGCCCGAAGCTAGCGCTCACCACGCCGATGGAGCCGACCATCGAGGTGCGGTGCGCGTAGATCTCGTCGGCGGCGCACGCCAGCCAGTACCCGCCGGACGCGGCCACGTCCTCGCAGAACGCCAGCACCGGCACCTTCTTCTCCGCCGCCAGCTGGCGGACCCGGTCCGCGACCAGCGCCGACTGGGTCGGCGCCCCGCCCGGCGAGTTGATCGACAGCACCACCGCGGACAGCCGGTCGTGCCCGAACGCGCGGCTCAGCGCCGACTCGGTGGTCTGCAGCGAGATGGTGCCGCGGTTCATCGGGCTCGGCGTCGGCGTGATCGTGCCGTGCAACTTGACCACCGCCACCACCGGTCCGCGTTCGGCCCGCTCGGCCAGCTTCGGCGGCAGCTTCGAGGCGAGCTTGCCGGTCAGGACGTCGGTGAACTTCTGCGGTGCGTTGTCGTTCATGCCCCGACGTTACCGGCTCGGCGGGCCCGCCGACGGGCTCCGGAAGCGGCCGGCGGGACCGTTCGCACCAGGTGAACGGCCCGTCCGGGCGCGGGTCCGGGACTGGGCTGGACGCGGCGGCTGGGCTGCGTGGATCAGCGGCTGGGCTGGGCGCTCGCGCCCGGGGCCGGCTCGTCGAAGGCGGCCACCGGCAGCGGGAGCACGCCGGGCGCGAACTTCGGCACTCGCATGATCACCTTCATGCCCGCGTTCTCCGCCGTCTCCACCACCAGGCCGTAGTCGTCGCCGAACGTGGCCCGCATCCGGTTGTTGATGTTGCCGAGGCCGACGTGCGCGCCGGTGAGGTGCGCGTTCGCCAGCTCCGCGTCCAACCGGTTCGGGTCCATCCCGATGCCGTCGTCGTCGACGCTGATCAGCGCCTCGGAGCCACGGTCCTCGGCCACCACCGACACGGTGCCGCCGCCCGGCTTCGTCGCCAGCCCGTGCCGCACCGCGTTCTCCACCAGCGGTTGCAGCGCCAGGAACGGCACCACCACCGGCAGCACCTCCGGTGCGATCTTGAGCTGCACCTTCAGCCGGTCCGGGCCGAACCGGGCGCGCTCCAGGATCAGGTAGCGGTCGATGTTGCGGATCTCGTCGGCCAGCGTCGTGTAGAGGCCGGTGGAGCGGAACGAGTAGCGGGTGAAGTCGGCGAACTCCATCAGCAGGTCGCGGGCCTGCTCCGGGTCGTTGCGGATCTGCGAGGAGATGGTGTTGAGCGCGTTGTAGATGAAGTGCGGCGAGATCTGCGCCCGCAGCGCCCGCACCTCCGCGTGCGCCAGCTTCTCCTTCGACTCCTGCAGCTCGGCGAGCTCCAGGTGGGTGGACACGTGGTGCGCGACCTCGCTGGCGGCGCGCAGCAGCCGCTTCCGGTCTCCACCGCTGATGATCACCAGCGCCCCGCGGATCTCCCCGGACACCTCCAGCGGCACCACGACCCCGTACCGCATCAGGCAGGGGCGCTGGTCGCACAGCAGGTCGGTGTGGTCGATGTACTCGCGCTTGCCGTCGCGGAGCGTGACCTCGATCTTGCCGCGCAGGTCCGCGTAGTGCTGGTTCGCGTCGCCGTCCCAGCTCAGCAGGGTCGCGTCCGCGTCCACCACGCCCACCGCCACGCAGGAGAGCAGTTCGCGCAGGTGGGGGGCGGTCTTGTCCGCCGACTCCTGCGTCATGCCCGCGCGCAGGAACGGCGCGGCACCCGTCACGTGGTGCAGCGCCGTCAGCATCGCGTCCTCCACCGAGGTGCTCACCCGGCGCGAACGGCACAGCAGCACGAACATTCCGAGCACGGCGAGGGCGGCGAGCGCGGTCAGCACGGTCCGCTCGGTCAACAGCTCCGGCACGTCCACCAGTATTCGTCCCAGGCACGCGGGGAATCAAGAACGCTACGCCGGGTAGCCGGATCCGAGCGGTGAACGGTGCTCACCGACTCTGTTCGGACCTGTCGGCTGCGCCGGACGCACCGGACCGGCGGTCACTTCAGCAGCCGCGACATCCGCCGGTCCGCCAGCCGCTTGCCGCCGGTCTGGCAGGTAGGGCAGTACTGCAGCGAGCGGTCCGCGAACGACACCTCCCGCACCAGGTCACCGCACACCGGGCAGGGCAGGCCGGTCCGCCCGTGCACCCGCAGCCCGGAGCGCTTCTCCGCCTTCAGCCGCGCGGCGTCCCGGGAGCGGTCGACGGCGTCGGACAGCACCTCCCGCAGCGCGGCGTGCAGCCGCCGCACCGCGTCCTCGCCCAGCTTCCCGGCGGTGGCGAACGGGGACAGCTTCGCGCGGTGCAGCACCTCGTCCGAGTAGGCACCGCCGACGCCGGCCAGCCGCGACTGGTCGGTGAGCACCGTCTTCACCCGCTCCGAGCGCCCGGCGAGCACCGCGGCGAACTCCTCCTCGGTGATGCCGAGGGCATCCGGACCGAGCTTCGCGATGCCGGGCACCTCGGCGGGGTCGTGCACGATCCACGCGGCGAGCCGCTTCTGCGTGCCCGCCTCGGTGAGGTCGAAACCGGGTCCGTCGAGGTGCACCCGCATCGCGATCGGCCCGCGGCCCGGCTTCGGCGGGGCGGGCGCGAGCGCGTCGGACCAGCGCAGCCAACCGGCCCGCGCCAGGTGCACCACCAGGTGCAGGCCGTCGCAGTCCAGGTCCAGGTACTTGCCGCGCCGGTCCGCGCCGGTCACCACCCGGCCGACCAGCGCGGTGTGCGGCGGGTCGGCGGTCTTGAGCACGCTCATCGAGGCCACGTCGACCCGGGTGACGGCGCGCCCCGCGGCGACGTCCCGCAGGTGCCGCGCCAGCGCTTCGACTTCCGGCAGCTCAGGCACCCCACCAGTCTGCCAAGATCCGCGGCCGGGCTCACTCGGTCGGCTGCAGGGAACCGTTCATGTCGGGTTCGGCGTAGAGCTCGATCTGGCGGGCGATCTTCGCCGTCTCCTGGCGCGTGTTGAAGAAGCCGCGCTGCACGCCGACCCAGCGCTCCGGCTGGTGCTCGTCCTCGTCGCCCGGGGTCTCCGCGATGATCGTCCACGGGCGGTGCATCAACCAGCGGACCGGGAAGAACAGCACCGCGACGATCAGCAGCAGGATCAGCCAGATCGGGATGTAAACGCCCTCCGGGGTCCACAGGACGAAGGTCAGGATAAGAACAGCGAGCACGCCGAACATGAGGATCGCCGGCCCGGCGCCACCGTTCACGTCGTGCTCGAAGTCGTCGCCCGCGATCGGGTTCGACCACTCCAGGCTGGAACGCACGTTCCACAGCCTGCCGTCGGATCCCCGCACCACCCGGTTCATCGTCGCCTCCTCGCCCGGCGCCGGGCGTTCTCGGATCGTTCGTCCCAGCCGTGCCCCCGGTTCCGGCGCCAGCGCGCCGTCACCGAGCGTGCCGATACCGTATCGCGCCCGTCATCGGCCTTGAGGGTGAAACCCGGGAGCACCCGGATCATTGTCGATCACGGACGGCGAGGGGACCAGCCCCGGCCGGTTCGCCGACCGCGGAACCCGGGCCCGCGGCGCTACGGTGGGCGCCACCACCACGACCCGGGAGGACGAGATGGATCTCGACCGGGCGCGTTCCTTCCTCCGCGAGCACCACCGGGCGGTGCTGGGTACGCTGCGCGCCGACGGCACGCCGCAGCTGGTGCCCGTGCTCGTCGCCGTCGACGACCGCGGGCGCGCGCTGATCAGCACCCGGGACGGCAGTGCGAAGGTGCGGAACCTGCGCCAGGACCCCCGAGCGTGGATCTGCGTGTTGCCGGACGAGTTCTTCGGCGAGTGGATCCAGGTCGACGGCGCGGTGGAGGTGGTCGAGCAGCCGGCGGCGTTGCCGCTGCTGAAGGACTACTACCGCCGGGTCGCCGGGGAGCACGAGGACTGGTCCGCGTACCGGCGGGCGATGGCCGAGGAGCGCCGGGTGCTGCTGCGGATCGAGTTGGAACGGGCCGGTCCGAGCCGGCGGTGACCCCCCGGGAACGGCTCGCGAACGATGGGTTAGAGTGTTCCCAACAGCGCTTCGAGGGGCGTGAAGATCACTCCGGTGGTCGGGACTCCCGAGATCGTTGATGCGGATGTAGCGCAGCTGGTAGCGCATCACCTTGCCAAGGTGAGGGTCGCGGGTTCGAGTCCCGTCATCCGCTCGCAGAAGGCCCCGCCGGTGACGGCGGGGCCTTTTTCGTGCGTGCTCGGTCCGGTCAGTCCTCCAGCTTGAACCCGATCTTGAGCCCGACCTGGAAGTGCGCGACCTCGCCGTTCTCGACGTGGCCGCGGACTTCGGTGACTTCGAACCAGTCCACCTCCCGCAGCGTTCGCGCGGCGCGGCGCACCCCGTTGCGCACGGCGTCATCGACGCCCTGCTCGGACGTTCCGACGATCTCGGTGACCCGATAGACGTTGTCTGCCATGCCGGGATGGTCCGCACGGCCGCAGCACCCCGCAAGCTGACGGCGATCATGGGCTAGACCAATCGGGCTCAAGGTCTGGACCAATAGCGATGTGTCTGCCAACCTCATGTTGCCCGGAACGGAGCTATTAAGCCAGAAGAGTGAGACGTACTTTTTGCGACACCGATTCAGAAAGGAGCACTCCCCCATGCTCAAGAAAAGTGTGAAAAGCACGATCGGTATCGCCGCGGTCAGCATCGCCGGATTGGCGTTGCCGGTTTTCACGTCCGGAGTCGCGACCGGCCACGGATTCGTCCAGAGCCCCGCGAGCCGCCAGGAGGCCTGCTCGAACGGGACGCTGAACGACTGCGGCGCGATCCAGTGGGAACCGCAGAGCGTCGAAGGCCCGAAGGGCTTCCCCGAAGCCGGCCCCGAGGACGGCAGCATCTGCTCCGCGGGCCTGGAGCAGTTCTCCGAGCTGGACGACCCGCGCGGCGGCCAGTGGCCCACCACGGACGTCGCCGCTGGTCAAGACTTCCAGTTCCAGTGGAAGATCACGGCGGCGCACTCCACCAGCTCGTTCCGCTACTACGTCACGAAGGACGGTTGGGACCCCACCCAGCCGATCAGCCGCGACCAGCTCGAACCCACCCCGTTCGTCGACGTGGACTACGGCGGCGCCCAGCCGCCGAACACCTACACCCACGACGGGAAGATGCCGGAAGGCAAGTCCGGCAGGCACGCCATCGTCGGCGTGTGGGACGTCGCGGACACCGCGAACGCGTTCTACTCCTGCGCGGACGTGAACTTCGGCTGATTCGATGATCTAGAATGTCCCCGGTGCCGGGGCCCGGCGTGCCACTAACACGCCGGGCCGCGGTGCATCGCATTCCGCGGAACGGAATTTGACGCTCCCGGCGGCGCGCTCGGCGGCCGTCCGGGAATTCTGTTTATTGAACGGAATCGCGGTAAATTCCGCTCGCGGTTCACCCGGATCGCCCCGGCCGAACCGAGTGGATCTTGCCACGCCGGGCGACCGGCCGCGATCACTCCGTGACGAGCCCGACAGGGCAGGACACCCCGGTGCCGCCGATGCCGCAGTAGCCGTTCGGGTTCTTCGCCTCGGACAGGTACTGCTGGTGGTAGCCCTCGGCGTAGTAGAACTCGCGCAGCGGCGCCACCTCGGTGGTGATCGTGCCGCGACCCGCCGCGGTCAACGCCGCCTGGTAGCCGTCGCGGGTCCGCTCGACGACGGCGCGCTGCTCGTCGTCGGCGAAGTAGACCGCCGAGCGGTACTGGCTGCCGCGGTCGTTGCCCTGCCGCAGGCCCTGCGTCGGGTCGTGGCCCTCCCAGAAGACCTTCAGCACCCCGGCCAGGTCGATCACCGCCGGGTCGAACACGACCAGCACGGCCTCGGTGTGCCCGGTCAGACCGCTGCACACCTCCTCGTAGGTCGGGTTCGGCGTGTAGCCGCCCGCGTAGCCGACCGCCGTCGTCCACACCCCGTCCGTGCGCCAGAAGATCCGTTCCGCGCCCCAGAAGCAGCCCATGCCGACGACCAGCGACTCGGTGCCCTGCGGGAACGGCGGCACGATGGTGCGGTCGCCGAAGACCGCGTGCCGCTCCGGCACCGGCAGCGGGGTGGAGCGCCCGGGCAACGCCTCGTCCGGGCCGATCATGCGGGTCCTGTCACCGAAGAACAGCGCCATGCCACCGATGCTACGCGCGGGATCAGCGGTGGTCCGGGCCGTGTGGAGCGCCCCGCACCCGGGGTGACGGGCGCGGGGCGCGGATGCGTCGTGGGGACTCCCCTCCCCCGAACGCAGCAACACCGTAGAACGCGCGTTCGAGTGATCGCCAGTCCGGTCGGCGCAGGTCACACCGCCGGTCAGGACCGGTGCGGCGGGAACCGGTCCAACGGGCGGGTCTCCTCCACCTCCGGCGGCGGGGCGGCGTGCCTGCCGCGGCGG
>NZ_JAIUJZ010000081.1:44913-50372 GCF_020176775.1 Saccharopolyspora sp. 6M | reverse complement strand
GTGCCGGGGGTGGAGAAGCACTGCCCCACCCACCCCGCACCGTGAGAGAAAGGGAACCTTCCGGTCACCGGTGACAGGAAGGTTCCCTTGCTCGCTCCGTCATCGGCCGTACGGGAACTGTCCGCCCGGCCACTGGTACGGGCTCTGCACCCCGGGGCGCTGCGTGGTCGTCTCCGGCTCCGAGTCCCGGACGCTTCCCAACGTGACTTCGACCGGATGGGCATTGCCGCCCTGCGCGTCGCCGACGGTGAGAACCACCTTCCCGCCAGGCTCGCTGGAACCGATCTGGGCGATCAGATCCGAGAACGCGCTGACCGCTTTGCCGTCCACCTCCAGGATCGTGTCCCCCTGCCGGAGCCCCGCCTTCTCCGCCGCGGAACCCGCGCTGACAGTGCTGATCACGGCATTGCCGGACTCGCCATCCGTGCCCGTGACACCGAGCTGCGGCTTCATCGCCGCCCCCGATTCGATGATCTCGCCGGCGACCCTGCTCGCCGTGTCGATCGGAATCGAGAAACCCAACCCGATGTTGCCCGCGCTGGATTCACCCGAGGTGTTCGACTGGATGCTCGAGTTGATCCCGATCACCTGCCCGTCGAGATTCACCAACGGCCCACCCGAATTACCCGGGTTGATCGACGCATCCGTCTGGATTCCGTTGTATACGACCGCCTGGCCGTCGTCCGACGACACCTCCACCGTGCGGTCGAGCGCACTCACGATGCCCGAAGTGACCGTGCCTTCGAGCCCCAGCGGCGAACCGATCGCCACCGCGGTCTGCCCGACCGCCAGGTTCGAGGACTTGCCCAACTCCGCTGCGGTGAGCCCGTCGACACCAGCCAGCTTGATCACCGCCAAGTCGTACGACGGGGCCGTCCCGACGACCTCACCAGCCGACTTCTTCCCATCCGGCAGGGTGACGGAAATATCTCCGCCGCTGCTCACCACGTGGTTGTTCGTCAACACGTAACCATCGGCGGTCAGCACCACTCCCGTTCCCTCCGCGCTGCCGGAACGCGACGACACCGCGATGTCCACGGTGCTCTTCGACGCCTTCTCCGCCGCGAACTGGACGGTTCCGCTCTGCGAACTGACCTGCGCGCCGACGGTGGAATCGTGCTGGTTCAACACCGGCGATCCCGAGCTCCCGGACGTTCCCAGCAACAAACTTCCGCCGAATCCGGCAGCACCACCGACGAGTCCGGCGAGCAGCGCTACGACGACCGTGCCCGCCGAAACACCGCCGAGGCGTGGTCTCCGCTCACTCGAGAACCCGGTCGGCTGCTGACCTTGAGGAGTAGCCGATTCCCACGGTGCCGAGGTCGCGCCGCGACCACCTCCCGACGGCACGTCCGCTGCGAACCGGTCCCCTGCGCCTGCGAAATCGTTGTCAGCCATGAGCCGACAGTGCTCCACCAGGCTGAGAACAAGCTTTGCGTTGCCTGGTGATTCGCCCTCAACCCATCCGCGATCAACTACGGAGCAAGGGAACCTTCCTGTCACGGGCAGCAGAAAGGTTCCCTTGCTCCTTCTGCTTCGCGGGGTGCGAGTGCCGCCGACACACCGACGAATGCGCGAGCCCCCACGTCACCCGACATGACCGATAGTGATCACATGTCATCGACAGTGATCAGCAAGGATACTCCGCATTCCGCTCCGCGACGCGTGTTTCACGTCGCCGAACTGGCAAGGCTCGGCGTCTCGCAATCGACCAGCTACCGGCGGGGACGCGCCGACGGACCATGGACGCGTCTGCTCCCCGGAATCGTCCTGGTCATGCCGGGCCCGCCCACCGCAGACGATCTGATAGCGGCTGCACTACTACGTGCCGGCCCGTCCGCCATGGTCACGGGCATGCACGCGGCACGGATGCACGGTCTCGAAACGCCGGACGAGAACGCTCCGGTCCACATCCTCATCCCGCACACCAAGAAGATCCAGAGCAGCGAACTGGTCAGGTTCGAACGCACCACGCGCCCGCCGCCACCGGTCATCATCGACGACATTCCGGTCGCCCCCGCGCCTCGGGCCGTCATGGATGCCGCCCGTACCTGGCAGTCCCGCCGATCGACGGAGGCATTGCTCGTGGAAGCGATCCAACGGGCGCCGGGATGTTCGCCACGGGCCCTCAACGAGGAAATGGAACACGGCTCTCGGCGAGGAACCGGGTTGCCACGGGAGATCCTCCGGGCGATGACCGCCGACGTCCGTTCCATCGCTGAACTCCGAGCTTTCGAGTTGCTCAAAAGTGCCGACCTGCCCGATCCCTCATGGAACACATCGCTGTTCGATCCCGACGGGCGTTACGTCGGCATGCCCGACGCCTGGTTCGACGACGTCGGCCTCGCCGTCGAATTCGACTCGTTCGCATACCACTCGTCGCGGGCCGATTTCGCCGCTACGACACGGCGGAACACCCGGTACGCGGCACACGGCGTGGCAGTCGTGCAGATCTTGCCCGTCGACGTCATGCAGAGACCTGACGAGGCTCTCGCCGCCATCGGACGAGCGTATCGAGCCGCGACTCTGAGACCACGTCCCAACGTTCTCGTCCGCGCCATCGCCGAAGGAGCTTGATCCGAACGATAGGTGAAAACGGACGCCTACCCGGAGGGCAACAGACGCCTCCGGGCATCTCGCATGCCCAAACCGCGCGGGCTACCTGCAATCCCTCACGAACGACATCCGTGCAGGAGCAAGGGAACCTTTCTGGCACAGATGACAGGAAGGTTCCCTTGCTCCAAAACAGATCAGTTGGGAGTCAGGGCGGTCTTCCCCACTCGTTCCGGCTTCCCAGAGCTGTCGACGACCCCCGCAGGCACCGGACGCGCCCGCGGATACCAGGTCGCTGCGACATCCCAGGCGGCTTCGATGAGCGCCGCGGAGTGGGCGAACGAGTAGGGCGAGAGTCCCACCGTGGCGGGCGCGGGCAGGATGTACAGCTCGCATCGCGTGGAGTTGAGCTGCACGTCGAGTCGTGCCGCGTTGAGCATCGCCGCTCCGAGCGCGGCGCCGCTGACCCCGCTGACCGACCGGGGCGGGATCGTAGGCGTCGAGGGACTGGTGACGATGTGGCCGCCGCGTTTTCCAGGCCGGTGTTCGAACGGTTCGGTTCCGCCGCACGGGAGTACGAAGACCCGTTCCGCGCCGAGCTCGACGGCCCTGCTGATCGGCATGAACGCCGCGACACCACCGTCTACCAGCCACCGGTCGTTGACACGGAACGGCGGAAAAAGCCCGGGGATGGAACAGGATGCGACGAGCGGCGGCAGCACCGGCCCGTGGTCGAAGTAGACGGCGGTGCCGGTGTCGACGTCGGTCGCGGTGACGGTGAGCGGGATCGCGGTTTGCTCGAAGGTTCGGTACGGGAGGGTTCGGTGCAGCCAGCGCGCCAGTCCGGTGCTGGTCATCAGGTGGTTGGTGATGCCGAGCTTTCCGGCGAGTATGCGCGCGGGTTGGATCGGGAAGATGTCGGAGCGCCGCATGGAGCTCCACACCGCGCGCAGGCTTTCCGCTCCGCCGCCGGAAGGGTCACCGGCGAGCCAGGCGGCGTTCAGCGATCCCGCCGAGGTGCCTACTAGGAGGTCGGGTTCGACGCCGGCTTCGAACAGCGCCGTGGCGAGGCCTGCTTGGACGGCTCCGAACGTCGATCCGCCAGGAAGCACCCAAGCTGTGCGCATGAGCGTCACCCTCTCTGCTCGTCGTGCGGTCGAGGCTAGCCGGAGTTGCGGGATGAGCGCTTCAGCTGTCTCCGGGGTCACCGCGTCGGCGCCATTGCTTGACCTGACCGCGGCGCTTCTTGGCGGCGATGCGCCGACGTCGTGATCCGGCTGTGGGTTTGGTGCGGCGACGGGTCGGCGGCTCGGGTGCGACGGCGTCGGCGAGCAGTTGTGCGAGGCGTTCCCGCGCTGCGGTGCGGTTGAGCAGCTGGCTGCGGTGTTCGGATGCGGCGATGGTGATGGCACCGTCGACCAGCCGGGATTCCAGCTGGGCGAGCGCCCGGTGGCGTTCTCGTTCGGGCAGGCTGGAGCCGGCCAGGTCGAAGGTGAGCTCGACGCGGGAGTCGGAGGTGTTGACGTGTTGACCGCCGGGCCCCGAGGAACGCGAGAACCGTTCGGACAACTCGGCTGCCGGCACGGTCAGCCTGGGGGTGATGCGCAGATCTTCGGGCACCGTCCCAGCATGGCCGCACCGGCGGCGTTCAGGCCAGCTGCAGCCAGTTCGCGGAGTCGCACGTCCGCCGCGACGCCCGCACCGAGGCGGCGAGGTCGCGCAGCACTGCCGCGGTGTCGTCCCAGCCGAGGCACGCGTCGGTGATGCTCTGCCCGAACCGGAGCGGGCGTGCAGCCCCGATGTCCTGCCTGCCAGGGACGAGGAAGCTCTCCACCATCACCCCGCGGATCGCTGCCGTACCGCTTGCGATCTGGTCGCCGACCGCGGCGACCACCGACGGCTGCCTGGTGTGGTCCTTGCCGCTGTTGCCGTGGCTGGCGTCCACCACCACTGCTGGTGGCACGCCTGCCGAGCGCAGTTTGCCGACGGCTTTCCGCACGGACGTGGCGTCGTAGTTGGGTCCGGTCGCACCGCCACGCAGGATGATGTGCGCAGCCGGGTTCCCGATGCTGCGCACCCAGGTCACGGCGCCGTCCGCCCCGGAGGCGAGGAAGCTGTGCGGGTGCCGGGCGGCGACGATGGCGTCGACCGCTGCCTGCAGCGAGCCGCTGGTCCCGTTCTTCATGCCGATCGGCATCGGCAGCGCGCTGGTCAGCTGGCGGTGCACCTGGCTTTCCACCGTTCGCGCGCCGATCGCTCCGTAGCTGATCAGGTCACCGAGGTAGTCCGGCGCGATGGGGCTGACCCATTCGGTCGCGGTCGGAAGATCCAGGTCGGCGAGTTCGAGCAGTAATCGGCGGGAGGTGCGCAATCCCGTCTCGATGTCGGCGCTGCCGTCCAAGCCAGGGTCGGCGAGCAGCCCGGTCCAGCCGACCGTGGTGCGTGGCTTTTCCAGGTAGGCGCGCATCACCACGAAGAGCTCGTCGCTGAGTTCGGCTGCGAGTCCGCGCAGGCGGCTCGCGTACTGCCGCGTCGCCGCGGCGTCGTGCAGCGAGCAGGGGCCGACCACGGCGAGCACCCGGTCGTCTTCGCCGGCGAGCACTTCCGCGATCGACCTGCGCCAATCGGCGATCTTGCTCGTGGCCGCCTGATCGACCGGCAGCTCGGCCGACAGCGCGGCCGGCGAGGTGACCGCTACGACGGATCCTCCGGACATGGGCACGACGTCGATCGACGGGTGCTCGGACATCCCACCTCCCATAACCAGGTAAGCCTAACCTAATTTGATCGCCGTGCGGTGTGAGGAAGGGGGACAATATTGCCCCCCGGGGCGGAAAGTTTGCGTGGAGCCGGGGTTTTTTTAAAAAAACCCCCCCCCCCCCCCCCAAACAAAGGGGGGTTGGGGG
>NZ_JAIUJZ010000081.1:15867-44906 GCF_020176775.1 Saccharopolyspora sp. 6M | reverse complement strand
CTAACCTAATTTGATCGCCGTGCGGTGTGAGGAAGGGAACCTTTCTGCCACCGGTGGCAGAAAGGTTCCCTTCCTCATCTCCGCAATCCTCTTCAGGGAGTGCTGGTCCAGCCCGCCACCCCGCCCGGCACCGGCGCGTCCGGGTCGTAGGGCGTCCGGGTGAAGATGAACGTGTTCAGATCCAGATGGCTGACGTTCCCGTCGGCGGACCGGCCGATCCGGAGTTCCTCACCGGAGTAATAGCCATCCAGACCGATCCACCGCCCTTCGTGATCCCGGCGGAAGCGAGAAGCCCGGCCGCGTCCCTGCCACGGCACCAGATCTAGCAGACCGTCGGGCAGGATCCGGAGCACGTACGGCGAAGGTCCCCAGAACCACTGCCCGGTCAGCTCGAGCAGTCCGGCCTCAACCTCGGCTCGAGGTACCCACGGCTCGGGGATGCGCGGTTCGTGCGCTTCCAGCAGGTCGAGCAGGTCGGTCACCAGCGCCGAGGAAACACCCGCCGTGGTGTTGGCCATGAAGATGATCCCGGTTCGATCAGCAGGATCGGCCATGGCGGTAGCGAGGAACCCCGGCATGGATCCGGTGTGCCCGGCGAGCCTCCGCCCCTGATGCCTGATCAGCTGCAGCCCGAGCCCGTACCCGGCACGCCAGACGTCCCCGTCGTCGACCGCGCCCGCAGCTCGCATCTCGGCGACCGTGTCGGGGTGCAGCACGTCAGCGGTTTCACCGGCGACGAAACGAGCCCACCGGAGCATGTCGTCCACGGTCGACCACAGCTGGCCCGCGGGCGCCATGGCACCACCGTCCTCGGCGGGCTCCGGCAGCAGCACGTCGGCCCACGGATGGACCGCCCACCCCTGCGCGTGGGGCGCCTCGGGGTGGAAGGTGGTCCTGGTCATCCCCAGCGGTTCGAGGACCTCCTGCCGGACCGACTCGTACCAAGAACGACCGCGCAGCCTGGCGACCAGCTCGCCGAGCACGCCGAACCCGGTGTTGGAGTAGTGGAACCCGTGCCTGGGCCGTGGCCGGATCGCCTGTTGGTCGACACCGGCGAGCAGCTCTTCGACCGGGCCGCCTTCGGTGCGTTCCCACCAGTCCCCGGCGGGCTCCGCGCTCATGCCGCTGGTGTGCGAGAGCAGGCGGGCGATGCTGCGATCGCCGACGGCGGTGCCCGGGACGTGTTGGTCGAGCTTGTCCTCCAGGTTGAGCAAGCCCTCGTCGCGGAGCCGCAGTACGGCGACGGCGACGAGCGATTTGGTGATGGACCCGATGCGGTACTGCGTGTCCGAGGTGGGTGCCGCCCCGGCTACCAGGCCTCGGCTGCCCGTCCAGAGCGTTTCGCCGTCGCGGACGATGCCGGCGATCAGCGACGGCACCCGGTTCTGGCTCTGCTCGACGGCCAATCGCCTGAGCAGCGCTCGTTCGGTGGAAGGCAGCAAGCTCGTCATGGCGCCCATGCTGTCACGGACATCAGGTGAGCAAGGGAACCTTCCTGTCACTGGTGGTAGGAAGGTTCCCTTCCTCTCGTGGAGGGGACGTGGGGTGGTTGGCAGGATGGGACCTGTGGGCGATCGGGTTGATGTTCGTGGCGTGCTGAGTTTCCTCGGGTTGACCTACGCGGTGACGTGGGCGCTGACCCTTCCGATGTGGGTCACGGGGACGGGGTTGACCTGGGAGTGGGCTCCGCTGCTGCTCGTGGTCATGATGTTCGTGCCCGCCTTGTCCGCGGTGGTGGTCACGAAGTGGATCAGTCCGCGGCCTGCGCCGCTGCGCGAGTTGGGTGTCACCGGTGCGGGCGGCCTCCGGAAGTGGTGGGGGCGTGCGCTGCTGGCCTGGCTCGGTCCGCCGGTGCTGATGTTGCTCGCACTGCTGCTGGGCGCCTTGTTCGGCGTGTACCAGGCGGATTGGACCGGGTTCTCAGGGCTGTCCGAACAGCTCGGTGTGGTGGGCGAGAACGCGCCGTCAGCGCCGTCGCTGGCGCTGATCCAATTGGCCCAGGTGTTCTTCCTCGGCTGGTTGAACGTGATTCCCGCGGCGGGCGAAGAAGTGGGCTGGCGCGGCTACCTGACGTCGGCGTTGTTGCCGTTGGGTCAGCCGGGCGCGTTCCTGGTGACGGGCGTCCTGTGGGCCCTGTGGCACGCTCCGCTGCTCGTTCTCGGCTACAACTACCCGAACGCCCCGGTGGTGGTCGCCTTCATCATGATGGGCTGCTTCTGCAGCTTGCTGAGTGCGCTCCTGGGGTGGCTGCGGTTGTCGTCGGGCAGCGTGTGGCCTGCGGCGATCGCGCACGGTTTCGTGAACGCGGCCGCTGGTTTCGGCGTTCTGTTCAGCGCTGCGGGCAGCCCGGTGAACAACGTGACGTCGGGGCTGCTCGGCTGGTCCGGCTGGATCGTGCTCGCGTTGGCGATCTTGGTTCTGGTGCTGCTGGGGAAGCTCCCGGTCCCGCCGCCGGACGAGGAGCCCGGCTTGACCCGCGGCGTTCGCAGGCTCAGCCGTCGCTGAGCGACCGAGGAGTGAGCACCGGAACCGGCGCCGGCACGAGCGCGCGGAAGGGAACCTTCCTGTCACGTCGGCGATGAAGGGAACCTTCCTGCCACACCTGCGGCGAAGGTGCCGTCTCCCGCCACGTCGATGAGAAAGGGAACCTTCCGGTCACCTCCGCGGTGAAGGGAACCTTCCTGTCACCGGGCGGGGCCGAACGTGCGGAGGGGCCGCCCGCACGATGCGGACGGCCCCTCCCCGATCAGATGGCGATCACGGCGCAGGCGGTGGCCCACCGGGAAGCGGTGCCACGGGCAGGTCCTGGTGGATCCTGTTCATGGCGTCGAACCAGGTCCGGGCGGGCACCTTGCCACCGAAGATGTTGCCGTCGCTGCACAGGAACGGCGGTGCGTCGCCACCCGCGTCGCAGATGCCGCGGGGGCGCGATCCGTCGGCGTAGGTGAGCACCGCTCCGGCCATCTGCGGGGTCGCGGCGAGGAACGCGGCGGACTTGCTCTCCTGGGTGGTCCCGGTCTTGCCGATCATGGGCCGGGTCCAGCCGGCGGCCGTGGCCGCGGCCTTGGAGGTGCCTTCGGTGTCGTCCTTGCTCATGCCTTGCGCGAGCTGACCCGCGACTTCCGGCGAGATCGCCTGTTCGCAGGCCGCTTCCTTGATGGGGACGTCGTTGCCGTTGCGGTCCTGGATCTCTTCCAGCGGCGTCGGCGGGCAGTAGGTGCCGCCGCTCATGATGGTGGCGGCCACGTTGGACAGTTCGAGCACGCTGGTGGGCGTGTAACCGAGGGTGAAGGCGCCGCGCTTGTTCTTCTTGACGGCTTCGGCCTGGGCGGGCCCGTTGGAACCGTCCTTTTTGAGGGTGGAGCCTGCGCTGTTCACCCCGTTCATCCCCTGCCGCAGGCCGAGCCGGGAAGCCATGTCGACGACGTTGTTGAGCCCGACCTTCTCTTGGAGCGCGACGAAGCCGGTGTTCGGCGAGGTCGCCAGCGCCATCTGCAAGGTGCGGTCCCCCGGCTGGACGCCTTCGGCGTTGCCGACGGTGTAGGGGTTGGTCCCGTTCTTGTAGACGCGGGACGTGTAGGTGGCGGGCACCGGCACGTTGTCCGCGATGGTCATGCCCTGTTCGAGCGCGGTGGCCGCGGTGAACACCTTGTAGATCGAGCCGGCGCCGAACGGCTGCACCCGGCTGACGATGTCGTATGCGGTCTGCCCGGCTGCGGGATCGTTGCCGAAGTCGCGGTTGGCGACGAGCGCGCGGACCTTGTGCTTGTCGGTGCCGGGTTCGACGACGGCCATGGCGTTGGCGATGCCGTCGGTCTGGGTGGGCACCTGCTTCTTGGCGGCTTCCTTCGCGGCATCGCTGGCGTTGCGGTCCAGCGTGGTGCGGATGGTGTAGCCGCCGGTCTCCAGCTCGTCGTCGTCGATGCCGGACTTCTCCAGGTAGTGGCGCACGTATTCGCAGAAGAACCCGTCGGTGGTGCCGTCGCCGATGCCGACGCAACCGTTCGGCGGGCGACCCAGCTGCGGGGTGAGCCCGAGCGGCTCCTCCTTCGCGACCTTGGCGTCCTCTTCGCTGATCCGGAGCCGGTTGTGCGGGTCCGTCATGAGGTCGATGACGAGGTTCCGGCGTTCCATCGCCTCGTCCGGATTGGTCCGCGGGTTGAGCGATCCGGGCTGGTTGACGATGGCGGCGAGCAGGGCGGACTGCGCAATCGTCAGCTTGTCCGGGGTGGTGCCGAAGTAGGTCTGGGCGCCCGCGCCCACGCCGAAGGTCTGGTTCCCGACCGGCACCACGTTCAGGTAGCCGGTGAGGATCTCCTCCTTGGTCATGGTGCGTTCGAGCTCGACGGCGATCTTCGCCTCGCGCAGCTTCCGCGCGATCGTCGTCTCCTTGGCCTTCTCCGCGTCGACCTCGTTCTGCGCGACCACGTGCACCAGGTAGTTCTTCACGTACTGCTGGGTGATCGTGGACGCGCCCTGGGCGGTGCCACCGGTGCTGACATTCTTGGCGAGGGCACGGACGGTCCCCTGCCAGTCGACGCCGTCGTGGTTCCAGAAGCGCTTGTCCTCGACAGCGGTGATCGCGGCCTTCATGTACCCGGAGATCTGCTCGGGCTTGGTCTCGACCCGGTAGTCCTTGAAGAAGTGCGCGATGGGCTCGCCGTCCTTGTCGGTGACCACCGACACCTGCGGCATGTCCCGCTTGGCGAGCGAGCTGGACATGCTCGACATCGCGTCGGTGGCCTGGTTGACCACCGCTCCAGCGCCGGTGGCCATCGGCATCATGAGGAACGCCACCAGCACACCGGCCAGTACGCACAGCCCGAACATCTTCAACAGCACGCCGCTGCGCACGCCTGCCCCAATCACCGCATGTCCATGACGACCTGATCTCGACCGCTGACCGCAGGCCCGGGTAGGTGCGCCAGGGCGGCGGTTCCGAACGTTCCGGGAGACGCGGCGGCTCTGCCGTGAGATCGCCGAACCTGCTCCATCGGTCCCTTCGTTGATATCACACCGGCTGGTCGGCGCCGACCTCCGGCCGACCTTCCGGAACCGGCGTTCCCCCTGGCACCGCGAGGAAAATCCGCCGTGCGGCGCAACCGCCCCATACCTCCGCCATCGGACATCACGACCAGCGGTCCCCGGGGACGAGCGACGTGCGCCCGATCCGCCGGAACGAGCACGCCGCCCGTGATCGGCCGACTACACTGGGGTTCGACTAACCGTGCGGAGGGGCTGATGGTCGACCCGTTCTTCGATTCGCTGGCGAACGCGCTCGGCGGGCAACTCGCCGTCGCGCTGGGCACCGCCGCGCAGGGCGCGCTGGCCAAGGTGCGGAGCTTGCTGCGGCGCCGCGGCGACTCCGACCCGGAGACGATGGCCGCGCTGACCGCCGCCGAGCAGCCCTCGGCGGGCGAACCGCAGATCAAGGCCTTGGCGGAACGGCTGGACCGGGTGGCGCAGGACGACCCCGAGTTCGACGCGGAGGTGCGCGCGGCGGGCAGCAGCGTGCATGTGGAGCTGTCCGCCTCGCAGAGCCGCGTGGTCAACCAGAACTCCGGCGAGGTGCGGACCCTCGTGCAGACCGAGCAGATCAACGGCGACATCACGTTCAACTGAGCCGCCGCCCGCGGATTCAGCCCTGGCGGTCCGCTCGGTCGAGCTCGGCCAGGTAGCGGTTGTACTCGGCGAGCTCCGGATCCTCGTCCGCGTCGACCGAGCGCGCCGGCGGGGGCACCAGCGGACGTCGTCGCGGCCGGGCGTCCTCCGCCGCCGGGGTCTCGGGTTCCGAGGCGGGTTCGGGCACCGCGACCGGCGCGTCCTGGCCGCCGCGCAGCTCCATCCGGATCAGCCAGACCCACATGCACACGGTGAACACGCCGAACAGCGGCCACTGCAAGGCGTAGCCGAGGTTCTGGAAGCTGCCGCCCGCCTCGTGCGCCCGGTCCCACTGCCACCACGCGAGGAAGCCGGTGGCGATGGCCGCCGCCACGAACAGCGCGTGCAGCAGCAGCCAGCGCGGGGTCAGCATCCGTCTCACGCCGACGATTCTAGGCGTCCCGCGGCGCGGGTCGTCAGGCGCGCGGGCCGGGGGCGGTGATGGCGAACAAGGGAACCTTCCTGTCACCGCGGGGCGGACGTCGTGCGGCGGTGCCGCCTTGAGCTGCGCCGACGCGTCCGAGCATGCGTTCCGGGCCTCCGTGCGAGGAAGGGAACCTTCCTGTCATCTCCGCGCGGAGGGGAACCTTCCTGCAACACCGCAGGGCATGACTCACCGGCGTGGGCCGGTGCGAGCAAGGGAACCTTCCTGTCACCCCGCCTCGGCGCCGGGGTTCATTCGGTGAGTTCGTGCAGCATCCGCTGCGCCTCGGCGAGCTGTCGTTCGAGCTGTTCGACGCGCTCCCGCTGCTGTTCCCGGGCGGCTTCCAGCAGTGGTTCGACGGCGGCCGCGACCTCTTCGTGCAGGGATTTCGCGGCTTGCGCCACGGCGGAGGTGGACACGGGGGTGGGCCGCAGCACGCGCTTCTTGCCGGTGCTGACTTCGACGTTCCACTGTCCGGCCTGGTCCGCGGTGAGGATCACGGTGGCGCCGGCGGGCGGTTTCGGCTTGCGCCGGTTCGCCGCCGGGGCGGATTTCGAGGTGTCGTCGGCGGCGGGCGCCGGCTTGGTGGCCGGTTGCGGTTCGCGGGTCTTCGCGGCCGGTTGCGGCGTGGCGGGCTGCGGTTCGGGCGCGGTGACCGCGGCTCGCGGTGGTTCGGGAGTGCGGGCGGCGGCGACGGGTTGCGTTTCCTTGCGCTTGCGCGGCGGTTTGACGACGGTCACCTCGGCGGCGGAGAAGGACAGCACGTCCTTGGACCCGGCCGGGCGGATCTGGATGAAGTCGCCTTCGGCCGGGTCGTCGAGGGCGACGACCTTGCCGGAGCGCCCTTCGGGCACTCCGACGGCGGTGGCGGTGAACCACACGGTCGGCGTGCCGCCGGAGGTGAGTTCGTCGCGGAGTCCGCTGATCTCGTCGGACGTCAGCGTGCGGGCCTGTGGCATCGGAGCCCCTAGCTCAGGGTGCGCCCCGTCCTCCGGCCCCACACCGGGTGAAGTCAGCCGGGGCTGTTCCAGCAATGACGGGCCCAACTATATCGAACGCCCGTGCGAACCATCAACGGTGCCCGGGCGCGGCGGTGACCTCGAAGTCCGCCGGGTCGGCCTTGCGGGTGCGCAGCCAGTAGTTCCAGGTGAAGCCGGGCCAGATGGTGCGGTTGACGCCGTTGACGTCGAGGTACCAGCTCTGGCAGCCACCGGCGGACCAGACGGCCCCGCCGAGCTGGTGCTGGATCCTGTCGTTGAACTCGTCCTGCACGGATTGGCGCACGTCGACCTGGTCGACGTCGCCGCGCAGGATCGGCCGCAGGCAGCTGAGCACGTAGTTGATCTGCGATTCGATCATGAACACGACCGAGTTGTGCCCGAGGCCGGTGTTCGGGCCGAGCAGGAAGAACAGGTTGGGGAAGCCGGAGACGGTGATGCCCAGGTGCGCCTGCATGCCGTTCTTCCAGGCGTCCTGCAGCTTGCGCCCGCCGCGCCCGACGATCTCGAGGTGGTCGAACGCGTCGGTGACGTGGAATCCGGTGCCGTAGATGATGGCGTCGACGGGGTGTTCCTCGCCGTCGCCGGTGACGATCGAGTTCTCCTTGACCTCGGCGACGCCGCTGGTGCGCAGGTCGACGTTGGGCTTGTTCAGCGCCGGGTAGTAGTCGCTGGAGAGCAGGATCCGCTTGCAGCCCATGGAGTAGCGCGGGATGACGGCTTCGCGCACCTGCGGGTCGCGCACGACGCTGCGGATGTAGCGCTTGGCGAGATGTTCGGAGATCTTCCCCAGCAGTTTGCTGCGCAGCACGGCGACGGAGCGGAGTTCGAGGACCCAGTAGACGGCGGCGCGCGCGATGCGCTGCGCGAACGGGATGCGGCGGAACAGCGTGCGGATGCTCCGCGGGATCTCGCGGTCGGGCTTGGGCTGCACCCACGGCGGGGTCCGCTGGAACAGGTGCAGCTTGGCGGCCTGCTCGGCGACCCGGGGCACGAACTGGATGGCGCTGGCGCCGGTGCCGATGACGGCGACCCGCTTGCCTTCGAGGTCGTAGTCGTGGTTCCACTGCGCGGAGTGGAACACCTCGCCCTGGAAGCGCTCGATGCCGTCGACTTCCGGATAGCTGGGGATGTGGAGGGCGCCGACGCCGGAGACGAGCGCGCGGCCAACGTACTCGGTGCCGGAGGCGGTGCGCACGTGCCAGTTGCGGCGGTCTTCGTCGTACTCGGCGCCGGTGAACTCGACCCCGTAGTGGATGTGCTCGCGAATGCCGTACTTGTCGGCGCAGTGCTGGAGGTAGTCCCAGATCTCCTGCTGCTGGGCGAACAGCCTGGACCAGTTCGGGTTCTGCTCGAAGGAGAACGAGTACATCAGCGACGGGACGTCGCAGGCGCAGCCCGGGTAGGTGTTGTCGCGCCAGGTGCCACCGAGGTCGTCGCTCTTCTCGAGCACGATGAAGTCGTGGATGCCCGCTTCCTTGAGCTTGATCGCCGTGCCGATGCCGGCGAACCCGGTGCCCACGATGACGACGGACGTGTCGTACCGCTGTGCCGACGCCTGTGTCATTCCAGCCCTCCCTGATCAGCCACCTACTTCCAAGTAGCCTACTATGAGTAAGTTACCTCCGGTAGGGTTCGGTGGACCGATTCTCGATAAGGTCGGAGCCGTGAACGTGCAGCACGCCGACGACCACTCCGCCCCGGCAGGACGACGCAAACGCCTCCCCCGGGCGGAGCGGGAGCAGCAGATACTGGCCGTCGCCGAGCAGGTGTTCGCCACCAACGGCTATCAGGCCAGCTCCATGGACGACATCGCGAACCGGGTCGGGCTGTCCAAACCGATGCTGTACGAGTACTTCGGCTCCAAGGAAGGGCTGCTGCTCGCCTGCGTCGAACGCGCCCGGCGCGAACTGCTCGAGGCCACCACCGAAGCCGCTGCCGGAGCCGGCGAGAACGCCCACCAGCTGCTGCACGACTGCCTGCTGGCCTTCTTCCGCTTCAGCGACGAGCACGCCCAGTCCTGGGCGCTGCTGCGCACCGAAGCCGCCATCCCGCTCGCCACCGTCAACACCGCGCTCGAAGCCACCCGGCAGCAGCAGACCGACCTCACCGCCCGGCTGCTCGAAGCGTCCCGGCCCGACCTGGACCAGGTGCAGCTGGAAGCCTTCGCCGAATCGATCATCGGCGCGTGTGAGCGGCTCGCGCTCTGGCGCGAGAAGCGCTCCGAGATCACCGCCGAAGAGGCCACCCGGCACCTGATGGCCCTGATCAGTCCGAGCCTCGTCGCGCAGGCCTGAACCAGCCCGCACCTCCCTCCGCAGGACGAGCGGGCCAAAACCACTCGATCGAGCGGCATCCCCTATCGAGGGATCAAGGTCGGTTCGCAAAGCGCCGATGTGGAGCGCGTTGATCGTCTGGAGTTGGCGCATGACCTGATCGGGTCGTCGGCACCCGCACCGGGCGGCTTCACGAGGTTCCCGTCCCGGCACCGCACCCCGGCGCCGGGCCGGGAACCGAGCCCCACCCGCGACACCAAGGAGAACTGATCTTGCGCCCCTGGACCACGCGCACCCTGCAAGCAGCCGTCGTGGCTGCGGGATTCGCCGCAGTCGGGGCAGGCACCGCCTCGGCAGCGCCCACTCCCGACCTGGCCAAGCCGGACCTGTCCACGGTGCCCGACACCATCGGTGCCACCGTGCCGGTGAACGCCTGCAGCGCGCAGGACGCTCCGGGTTTCAACAGCACCAAGGCGCCCTGCGTCGACGCGCAGCTGCGCGCCGAAGCGCCGAACGTCGTCAAGCAGGTCGGCGCCGACATCGTCACCACCACGCACGGCGTGGCCGGTGAGCTCCGCGACGGCAAGCAGCTCGACGAAGCCAAGCTGACCCGCATCTCGCAGCACATCGGCGACGAGCGGCTCCGGGTCGAAGGGCTCACCAAGACCCGCCCGACCATCGGTTTCGACGTCGAGCCGCGGCACACCGGCATCGTCGACTCGCACGCCCCCGGCGGGGGATTCCTCAAGGGCGAGATCGGCCCGCGGCAGCCCGACCACCAGGGCGTGTCCACCGGGGACACCGCGGTCGCGCTCACCGCCGCGCAGGGCTACACGGTGGGCCCGGCGGCCCGGCCCGACGAACTGCTCAAGCACGACTTCCGCGGTGGCGACCTGCCGAGGGTCGGCGACGTGGTGCCCGCCGCGGGCAAGGTCGCCGACATGACCAAGGCCGACGAGCTCACGTCCGTGCCCGGGCAGGTCGTGCACGGCCTCGCCACGGGGCTGCCGCAGCTGCCCGTACAGCGCTGACCTGAGAACGGGCGCGCCGCGGCGCGCACCGAACGCGAAAAGGGGGGGCCGGCCCCGGGGGCGGGGGCCCCGGGGGGCGCCCCCCGGGGGGGGGGGGGGGGGGGGGGCGGGGCGGGCCGCCTCCGGGCCCCGGGTGCGCGCCCGCCCACCTCGTGGTCACGCCGCGGAGGTGGCGCTGACGATCTCGGCGTCCGGCTCGCCGAGGTCGAACGACTCGCCGGCTTCAGCCTTGCGGACCAGGGATGCCGGCGGGGTGAAGCGCTCCCCGTAGCGCTCGGCGAGCGCCCGGGCGCGCTCGACGAATCCGGGGAGGCCGCCGGGGTAGCCGTTCATGTACTGCACCACTCCCCCGGTCCACGCGGGGAAGCCGATGCCGAAGATCGAGCCGATGTTGGCGTCCGGCACGGACCGCAGCACGTCCTCGTCCAGGCAGCGGACCGTTTCGACGGCCTGGATGAACAGCAGCCGTTCGACGAGGTCCTCGAGCACGACTTCCGACGGGTCGATGCTGCCCGCGCCGAGCTCGTCGACGAGTCCTGGCCACAGCCCGGCGCGGACGCCGTCGGTGTACTCGTAGAACCCGGCGCCGCCGGACCGGCCGGGGCGCTCGAATTCCTCCACCATCCGGTCGAGGATCTCGTCGGCCGGGTGCGGGGTCCAGGTGCCGCCGGCGGCTTCGAGCGCGCGCTTGGTCTCGGCTCGGATCTTGCGCGGCAGGGTGAGGGTGAGCTCGTCGAACAGCTGCAGCACCGGCGCGGGGAATCCGGCCTGGTTGGCGGCCTGTTCGATGGTGGCCGGGTGGAGGCCCTCCCCGAGCATCGACACGCCTTCGTTGAGGAAGGTGCCGATGACGCGGCTGGTGAAGAAGCCGCGGCTGTCGTTGACGACGATCGGCGTCTTCTTGATCTGCTGCACGACGTCGAACGCCCTGGCCAGCGCGCGGTCGCTGGTCTGCTCACCGCGGATGATCTCGACGAGCGGCATCTTGTCGACCGGCGAGAAGAAGTGCAGGCCGATGAAGTCCTCGCGGCGGCGCACGCCTTCGGCGAGGGAGGTGATCGGCAGTGTGGAGGTGTTGGAGGCGATGAGGGCGTCCCCGTCGATGACGTCTTCGACCTCGCCGTACACCCGGTGCTTGAGCGCGGTGTCCTCGAACACGGCCTCGATGACCAGGTCGCAGCCGGTGAGCTGGTCGTTCTGGTCGGTGGGGGTGATGCGGGCGAGGACCTCGTCGCGTTCGGCCTCGGTGGTGCGGCCCTTGGCGACGGCCTTGTCGAGGATCTTCTCCGAGTAGGCCCTGCCCTTCTCGGCGGCGGCTGCGGAGACGTCCTTGAGCACCACCTGCATGCCCGCCTTCGCGCACACGTGGGCGATGCCCGCGCCCATCATGCCGCCGCCGAGCACGGCGACCTTGTTCGCCGTCCAGCGTTCGAACCCGTCGGGCCTGCTGCCGCCGGAGTTGATGTGCTGGAGGTCGAAGAAGAACGCCTTGCTCATGTTCTTCGAGGTCTGGCCGCTGGCGAGGTCGACGAAGTAGCGGCCTTCGATCTCCAGGGCGGTGTCGAAGTCGACCTGGGCACCTTCGACGGCGGCGGCGAGGATGTTCTTCGGCGCGGGCATCGGGGCGCCCTTGAGCTGCTTGCGCAGGTTCGCGGGGAACGCGGGGAGGTTCGCGGCGAACTTCGGGTTCGACGGGGTGCCGCCGGGGATCTTGTGCCCCTTCTCGTCCCACGGCTGCACGGCACCGGGGTTGTCCTTGATCCACTGCTTGGCGCGGTCGAGGAGGGCGTCGGCGTCGGTGACGACCTCGTCGACGAGGCCGATCTCCTTGGCCTTCTCCGGGCGCAGCCGCTGGCCCTGGGTGAGGACCTTGAGCAGGGCGTCGGCGATGCCGAGCATGCGGACCGTGCGGACGACGCCGCCGGCGCCGGGCAGCAGGCCGAGGGTGACCTCGGGCAGACCGAAGCGGGTCTTCGGGCCGTCGAGGGCGATGCGGTGGTGGCAGGCGAGGGCGATCTCCAGTCCGCCGCCGAGGGCGGTGCCGTTCAGCGCGGCGACGACCGGGACGCCCAACGTCTCCAGGGCGCGCAGCTGCCGCTTGCTGGTGGCGCTGACCTCGGCGAACTCCTCGATGTTGGCGGGGCGGACCTTGACGAGGTCGCGCAGGTCGCCGCCCGCGAAGAAGGTGCTCTTCGCCGAAGTGATCACCACGCCGGTGATCTTCTCGCGCTCGGCCTGGAGGCGCTGCACGGTCTCTTCCATCGACCGCAGGTAGCGGTCGTTCATCGTGTTCGCCTGCTGCTGGGGGTCGTCGAGGGTGAGCACGACGATGCCGTCGGCGTCCTCGGTCCAGCGGATGGTGCTCTGGTCGCTCATGGCGTAGGTGCCCTTCGTGGTTCGCGAACACCGGCCGGCGGGGTGCGAGCAAGGGAACCTTTCTGCCACCGGTGGCAGGAAGGTTCCCTTCATCGCGGCGGGGCGGCCGGTGCCGGGGTCGGTGCGGGGTGGGTTCAGCCGAGCCGTTCGATGACGGTGGCGATGCCCATGCCGCCGCCGACGCACAGGGTGGCCACGCCGTAGCGCTGCTCGCGGCGTTCGAGTTCGTCGATGAGGGTGCCGAGGATCATGGCACCGGTCGCGCCGAGCGGGTGGCCCATGGCGATGGCGCCGCCGTTGACGTTGACCTTCTCGTGCGGCAGGTCGAATTCCTTCATGAACCGCAGCGGAACCGCGGCGAAGGCCTCGTTGATCTCGACCAGGTCGATCTGGTCGATGGTCAGGTCCGCCTTGGCGAGCGCCTTGCGCACGGCGGGTCCGGGACCGGTGAGCATGATCGTCGGGTCGGCTCCGCTGAGCGCGGTGGAGACGACGCGGGCGCGCGGGCGCAGGCCGGTGCGGTCGCCGAGGCTCTCGCTACCGATGAGGGCGAGCGCGGCGCCGTCGACGATGCCGGACGAGTTGCCGGGGGTGTGCACGTGGTCGATGCGCTCCACCCAGTGGTACTTCTGCAGGGCGACCGCGTCGAATCCGCCCATGTCGCCGATGGCGGCGAACGACGGCTGGAGACCGCCCAGGGAGTCGGCGGTGGTGCCGGGCCGGATGTGCTCGTCGCGGTCCAGCACGGTGCGGCCGTTGCGGTCGACGACGGGCACCACGCTGCGGGCGAAGCGGCCGTCGGCCCAAGCCTTGGCGGCCCGGTTCTGGGATTCGGCGGCGTAGGCGTCGATGGTGGCGCGGTCGAAGCCTTCGAGGGTGGCGATCAGGTCGGCGCCGATGCCCTGGGGCACGAAGGACGTGTCGAAGTTCGTCTCGGGGTCCATCGCCCAGGCACCGCCGTCGGAGCCCATCGGCACTCGCGACATGGATTCGACGCCGCCCGCGAGGACGGCGTCCTCCCAGCCGGAACGGACCTTCTGGGCGGCGACGTTGACGGCTTCGAGCCCGGATGCGCAGAAGCGGTTGAGCTGGACGCCGCTGACGGTGTCGGGCAGGCCGGCGGCGAGCGCGGCGGTCTTGGCGATGTCGCCGCCCTGGTCGCCCATCGGGGAGACGACGCCGAGCACGAGGTCGTCGATCAGCTCGGGGTCGAGGCCCGGGTGGCGCCTGCGGAGTTCGTCGACGAGTCCGACGACGAGGCTGATCGGTTTGGTCCCGTGCAGCGAGCCGGTTTTCTTGCCGCGTCCGCGCGGGGTGCGGATCGCTTCGTAGACGAGCGCCTCGGACATGGGCGACGTGCCTCCTCGTTGCGGCCTGGTTCTCCATCCAGAGTGTGACACCAGCACTGTCACAGTCAATGGCATGCGGGTGCGAGGAAGGGAACCTTTCTGCCACTGGTGACCGGAAGGTTCCCTTCCTCGTACCCGGTCGGCACGGGTGAGGGCGGCGCCGTGACCGGAAGCTTCCCCTGCTCAGGTCATCCAGGACAGCACCGGCGTCGACTGCAACGCCACCAGCACGCACATCAGCAGCAGGAATCCGAGGCTGAACGGCAGGACGCGGCGGAACAGGTCCCCTTCACGCCCGGCCATGCCGACGGCGCCCGCGGCGATCGCCAGGTTCTGCGGGGAGATCATCTTGCCGAGCACACCGCCGGATCCGTTGGCGGCGGCCGCGAGCATCGGTTCGATCCCGGCCTGTTCGGCCGCGGTCACCTGCAGCGCCCCGAACAGCGAGTTCGACGAGGTGTCGGATCCGGTGACGGCGACGCCGAGCCAGCCGAGGATCGGCGAGAGGAACGCGAACAGCCCGCCGGTGGCGGCCATCCAGGTGCCGAGCGTCGCGGTCTGCCCCGAGGTGTTCATGACGTAGGCGATGGCGAGCACCGCCATCACGGTGACGATCGGCAACGCGAGCTGCCGGTAGGTGGCGCCGTAGCGGCCGAGCGCGTCGCGCGCCCGGATCCCGATCACCGGAATGGTGATGAGCCCGGCGATCAGCAGCAACGATCCGGCGCTGGACAGCCAGTTCAGCTTGAACTCGGTGAGCGACAGCGCGTCCCCGCCCGCGTCGCGGACGTCCAGCCCTGGCCAGCCGAACTTGAGTGTGACGGTCTCGAGCAGGTCGGCGACGGGCCCGAGCTGGGCGACGACGAACACCGCGATGATGATCAGGTATGGCGCGTAGGCGCGGAGCACTTCGCCGCGCCCGTCGACACCTCCGGTCGCGGGCGGTTCCGCTCCGCGCGGCGTCCACACCCGCAGCAGCAGCACGGTCGCCCCGGCCGCGAGCAGCGCCGCGATGATGTCGGTCAGCGGCACGGACACGTAGTTCGCGGCGGCGAACTGGGCGACGGCGAAGGTGATGCCGCAGGTGAGGGTGGCCGGGAGGGTTTCGCGCACGCCCCGCACCCCGTCGATGATGCCGACGAGCACCATCGGCACGATCACCGCGAGAACCGGGGTCTGCCTGCCCGTCATGGCGCCGAGCTCGTCCAGCGGCAGTTCGGTGACGCTGGCCAACGTGACCAGCGGCGAGGCGAGCGCTCCGTAGGCGACGGGCGCGGTGTTCGCGACGAGCGCCACGACGGCCGAGGTCATGGGGCTGATCCCGAGCGCCAGCAGCATCACCGTGGTGATCGCGACCGGGGTGCCGAAGCCGGCGAGCGCTTCGAGCAGCGCGCCGAAGCAGAACGCGATGATCACCGCTTGGATCCGCCGGTCCCCGCTGACCCGGGAGAAGCTCCGCTGCAGCACGCCGAAGTGCCCGGTGGTGACGGTCATCTGGTAGATCCAGATCGCGTTGATGACGATCCACAGGATCGGGAAGAAGCCGAACGCCGCGCCGAGCACGGCGGACAGCAGGGCCTGGTCGACCGGCATCGGGTACACGAACACCGCGACCGCGAGCGCGACGGCCAACGCGATGAGCGAGGCCTTCCACGCGGTCATGCGCGCGACACCCAGCAGGGCGAACAGGACCAGCAGCGGCAGGGCGGCCGCGAGGGCGCTCCAGCCGAGCGAACCGAACAGCGGGGCCAGGATCTGTTGGTACACGACCACTCCTTCGTGGCGGAGGCCGACGGGCCGAGACGGCGACGATAACCGCGCACCACTGCCGCTGGTAGCGCCGTCCGGCCCGGGTTCGGGGTGCGCTCAGCGCCTTGACGGGACGTCCGCTGCGGGCTCCGAGCAAGGGAACCTTCCGATCACCGGTGCGATGAAGGGAACCTTCCTGCCACCCCCGCGCTCAACCCCGCAGCAACCCGTCCACCCCCACCCCGCGGATGGCCGCGTCGAGCACCTGCACGGTGTGCGCCATCGGCATGGCTTCCCCGCGCCGGTCGAGGGCGGCGCGGATCTGCATGGAGCACCCGGGGTTGGCGGTGACGAGCAGTTGCGCGCCGGTGTCGTGGACGTGGCCGGCCTTGCGGTCGCCGAGTTCGCGGGCGGCGTCGGGTTGGAGCAGGTTGTAGATCCCGGCGGAGCCGCAGCACAGTTCGCCGCGATCGATTTCGCGGAGTTCGATGCCGGGGATGTCGCGCAGCAGGTCGCGGGGTTGGCGGCGGATGCCTTGGCCGTGGCTGAGGTGGCAGGCGTCGTGGTACGCGACGGTGGCGGGCAGCGGGTGCCGGGTGGCGGCGGGTCCGAGTTCGGTGAGCAGTTCGGTGATGTCGCGGACCTGGGCGGCGAACCGTTCGGCCTTGGCGGCGTAGTGCGGGTCGTCGCGCAGCAGCCGCGGGTAGTCCTTGAGGGTGGAGCCGCAGCCGGCGGAGTTGATGACGACGTGGTCGACGCGGGTCTGCTCGAAGGTGTCGAGGAGGGCGCGGGCGAAGGCGGTGGCTTCGGCTTCGCGGCCGGAGTGTTCGCTGAGCGCGCCGCAGCACCCTTGCGCGGGTGGGATGACGACGTCGCACCCTTCGGCGGCGAGGACGCGGGCGGTGGCGGCGTTGACGTCGGGGAAGAAGGCGCTCTGCACGCAGCCGGTGATCATGCCGACGGTGGCGCGGCGCGGTCCGCGGGCGGGCACGCGGCGGCCGAGCCGGGGCGCCCGGGTGATGGGCGGTGCGAGGGATTCCATGGTGCGCAGGTGAGGCGGCAGCGCGTCGGTGATCCCGGTGCGGCGCAGCAGTGCTCCGATGCGGAGCCGTTGGTAGAGGGCGAGGGGTCCGCGGAGCGCGCGGAGCCTGCGCGGGTGCGGGAAGAGGGTGAAGATCGCGGTGCGCAGCAGCTTCTCCCAGCGCCCGCGGGTGTGGTTGCGTTCGATCTGGGCGCGGGTCTCGTTGATGAGGGTGCCGTACTGCACTCCGGAGGGGCAGGCGCTGACGCAGGCCATGCAGCCGAGGCAGGCGTCCATGTGGCCGACCATGGTGTCGGTCATGGGTTCGCCTTCGAGGCCTTCCTTCATGAGGTAGATGCGGCCGCGCGGCGAGTCCATCTCTTCGCCCCACAGGTCGTAGGTGGGGCAGCTGGGCAGGCAGAACCCGCAGTGGACGCAGTCGTCGACGAGTTCGCGTTGCGGCGGGTGCAGCACGTCGAACGCTCCGCCGCGGAGCACGTCGTCGGGTTCGGTGTCGGTCATCGGATTCCTCCCGCGTGGCGGCCGGGGGCGAGTCGGTGTCCGGGGTCGAAGCGGTCCTTGAGCTGCCGGTCGAGCGCGATCAGCGCGGCGGGTCGCGGCCCCCACGGGTCGAGGGCGGCGCGGACGGCGGGGGTGCCGCGTTCGAGCGCGGTGTAGCCGGGCAGTGCGCGCAGCGCGGTGACGAGTTCGGTGGTGGCGGCGGGGTCGGCGACGCCGGGGAGTCCGGCGTGCAGGACGCCGAGTCCGGCGGCGCCGCGCAGCGCGAGCGGCAGTGCGGTGCGGGTGGCGGCTCGGTCGGCGGCGCGGAGCAGGTCGGCCAGCGCGGCCGGTTCGGTGCCGATGCGCAGGCCGGTGCCGTCGGCGGGGAAGGGGTGCGCGCCCCACCAGCCGGGCGGGTGCTCGTGGACTTCGCCGCCGACGGTGCGGGCGAGCAAATCGGCGCGGGCGTGGGTGGCGTCGGGGCGGCCTTCGAGCTGCGCGGTGATGGTGATGGGTCCGCCGGGTTCGGGCCGGTCGAGTTCGATGGCGGTGGGCATGGCCTGGCTGTGCCGGTGGGCGTCGACGATGCCTGCGGCGTCGCCGGGGTCGTGGGTGGTGCTGCTGATCCAGCGGTGTTCGGCGGCGAGGGGGTGCAGCCGGAACACGGCTTCGGTGATGACGCCGAGGGTGCCGAGGGATCCGGTGTAGAGCTTGCCGAGGTCGTATCCGGCGACGTTCTTGACGACGTTGCCGCCGGAGGTGGTGGTGGTCCCGTCGGCGAGGACGACGGTGATGCCGATGAGCAGGTCGCGGATTCCGCCGAAGTAGTGCCGGGCGGGTCCGGAGGTGCCGGTGGCGACGACGCCGCCGACGGTGGCGGTGGGCTGCGGCGGATCGATGGGCAGCCGTTGACCTGCTGCGGCGGCGGTGTCGTGCAGCGCGCGCAGCGGGGTTCCGGCGCGGGCGCTGATGACGAGGTCGCCCGCGGCGTGTTCGAGGATGCCTGCGCAGGGCGCGAGGTCGAGCAGCAGGTCGGCGGAGGTGGGCGCCGGTCCCCAGTCGAGTCTGCTGCCGGAGCCGCGGGGCACGACGGTGAGGTCGTGTTCGGCGGCGGCGCGCAGCGCGTCGGCGACGTCGGCGGTGTCGGCGGCGGTGACGACCCAGCGGGGCCGGATGCCGGCGATCTCGTCGTGTTCGGTGGCGTCGCGGAGGCGGTCGCCGAGCCGGTCGTGGAGGGCGGCGCGGGTGGTGGTCATCAGAACTGGTCCGCCAATCCTGCTTCGGTCAGCGGGTGCACGCCGCGGCGGGGGCCGGGGACTTCGCCGCACAGCCGCGGCGTGGGGAACACCTTGCCGGGGTTGCAGATCCCGGCGGGGTCGAACGCGCACCGCAGGAGTTGCATGGTGTCGAGGTCGTCGTCGGTGAACATGCGGCCCATGTACTTGACCTTGTCGGCGCCGACGCCGTGCTCCCCGGTGATGGAGCCGCCGTGTTCGATGCAGAGGTCGAGGATGGCGCCGGAGACGGCTTCGGCGCGTTCGGCGGCGCCGTCCTCGGCGTCGTCGAACAGCACGAGCGGGTGCAGGTTCCCGTCTCCGGCGTGGAAGACGTTGGCGACGCGAACGCCGGAGTCGGCGGAGAGGCGGGCGATGCGGCCGAGCACTTCGGGCAGCGCGGTCCGCGGGATCACCCCGTCCTGGACGATGTAGTCGGGGCTGATGCGGCCGACGGCGGCGAACGCGGATTTGCGGCCTTTCCAGATGGTGGCGCGTTCCTGGTCGTCGGCGGCGACGCGGATCTCGAAGGCCCCGTGCCGGTCGCAGTGCCGCTTCACCTCGGCGAAGGTGTGCTCGACTTCGGCGGTGGGCCCGTCGAGTTCGACGACGAGGACGGCGCCCGCTCCGTCGGGGTATCCGCAGTGGACGGCTTGTTCGGCGGCTTCGATGGCGAGCGCGTCCATCATCTCGATGGCGGCGGGGGTGACTCCGGCGCTGATGATGGCGGAGACGGCGGCGCCCGCGTCGTCGGTGGTGCGGAAGCCGGCGAGCAGGGTCTGCACGGCTTCGGGTGCGCGCAGCAGCCGCACGGTGATCCGGGTGACGACGCCGAGGGTCCCTTCGCTGCCGATGAACGCGCCGAGCAGGTCGTAGCCGGGTGCTTCGCGGGCGGTGCCGCCGAGTTCGACGAGTTCTCCGTTCGGCAGCACGACCTGCAGCCCGAGCACGTGGTGGGTGGTGAACCCGTACTTGAGGCAGTGTGCGCCGCCGGAGTTCTCGGCGACGTTGCCGCCGACGGAGCAGACCTGCTGGCTGGAGGGGTCGGGCGCGAAGTAGTAGCCGTGCGGGGCGGCGGCGCGGGTGACGTCGAGGTTGATGACGCCGGGTTCGACGACGGCGCGTTCGTTGGCGATGTCGACGTCGAGGATGCGGCGCATCTTGGCGGTGACGATGAGGACGCCGTCGGAGTGCGGGAGCGCCCCGCCGGACAGGCCGGTGCCGGAGCCGCGCGCGACGAACGGCACGTCCTGCTCGGCGCAGGCGGTGACGACGTGCTGGACCTGTTCGGTGGTTTCCGGGAGGACGACGACGGCGGGCACGACGCGGTGGCTGGCGAGCCCGTCGCATTCGTAGGTGCGCAGCCGTTGCGGATCGGTGATCACCGCGCGTTCGGGCAGCGCGGTGCGCAGGTGCCGCACGAGCCGGTCGAGGTCGGGGGCGGTCGCGGCGCTGGTGGTGGACATGGGCACGCCTCCTCACCACTGAGGATTTCGCTATGCGGAAGCAACATTCCGTCCGTCGGGAACTCTAGGCGGATCGCCGCATAGATACAAGAGGCCGACGAGGCATCGCCGCACCCCCATTGTGCTCCTCGTCACCACCTCCGAGGTTCGGCGCGGAGCGGAAACCGCGGAACGTCCGCGGCCCGCCACCGGCACTGGCTACGCTCTCTGAAAACGTTCGGAAGTCGGGGAGACTTTTCATGTCCAGCGCCCAGCAGCGCGTCCGGGAGATGCTGTCCCGTTTCGAGGAGCAGGCGGCGGCCGCGGCACAGCTCAAGGACAAGATGAGCGAGATCCGCGGCGAGGCGCGCAGCCAGGACGGTGCGGTCACCGTGACCGTCGCCCCGTCCGGCGCGGTGCTCGACCTGCGGCTGAGCCCGGAGGCGATGCGCCGCTCGCACACCGAGCTGCAGCAGACGATCGTGCAGACCATCCGGCAGGCCACCCAGCGGGCCGCGGAGACGATGAACGCCACCGTGGAACCGGTGCTGGGCGATCGGGCCGAGCAGTTCCGCGAGGCCTACCAGGCGCACGGGGCGCAGCCGCCCGCGGACGTCGACGCGGCGGCGGAACCCGCGCCGAGCCCGGCACCGCCCGCGGCCGACCGGCCCGCCCAGCCGCCGCGGTCCCGCCCGAACCGGCCCCTCCGCGACGACGACCCCGGTGACGAGGACTTCTCCCGCGACTCCTTCCTCCGCTGAACCGACGAACGCAGAACCCGCGAACGCAGAACCGGTCGACGCAGAACCGGTCGACGCAGGACGGGCGAACGCGATCGGCGCTGCATCGACGGACCGACACCGGCGACCACGAGCCCGGATCGACCGTTCCCGGCGGCCGCCCGGACGCGACCGGTCACCGGCGCGCCGCGCTCATCCCCGCGCGATCAGCAGCGGCACGTGCTGTTCGGCCGCGGTGAGCGAGCCGTGGTGGCCGCGCAACGCGGATTCGCCGGGTTCGGCCGCGGACCGCACGACCGCGCCGTCGCGCAGCACGGCGATGACCTCGCCGATGCGCGAGCGCACCTCGTCGGTGACGACGGGGCCGAACCACCCGTCGTCGACGGCCTGCTCGCGGGTCACGACGGCGCCGCGCTCCCCCAGCACGTCCCGCCAGGCGTGCAGCACGTCGTCGCGCGCCCCCGGCAGCGGGTAGAGGTGGCGGGCGCGGGGTTCGCCGCCGATGAGCCGCAGCCCGGCGCGCAGCGCGGGTTCGGAGTCGGCGTCGACGGCGTCGGCCGGGTCGACGGCGACCATGCCGTGGTCGGCGACGACGAGCAGCACCGATTCCGCGGGCAGCCGTTGCAGCAGCGAGTCGACGAGCCGGTCGACCTGGGCGAGCTGGATCCGCCACGGCAACGAACCGGGCCCGTGCACGTGGCCGACGAGGTCGAGGTGGCCGTGGTAGCCGTAGCACAGCGCGGGCCCGGGCTCGGCGAGCGCGGCGAGCAGTTCCGCACCGAGGTCGCCGAGCGCGTGCACGCCGCGGAACTCGCCGCCGCGCAGCGCGGCCCTGGTCAGCCCGGTCCCGCCGAACTCGGCGGGCGCGACGGAGCGGACGGCCACCCCGGCTTCGGCGGCGCGTTCCAGCGCGGTCGGGGTGGGCTGGGCGGTTTCCGGCGGCCACTCGTCGAGCAGCCCGCGCCGCCGCCCGTCGGCGCCGCGGCTCACCCACGCCAGCGGGTGCAGCAGACCGCCGGAGGGTTCGGCGAAGGTGTAGCCGACGATCCCGTGCTCACCGGCGCGCCGCCCGGTGCCGAGCGAGGTGATGCTGGTGGCGGTGGTCGTGGGGAATCCGGCGACGAGCGGTTCACCGGTGGCCAGCGAGTTCAGCGCCGGCGCGTCGGCGGCGTGCTCGCGCAGCAGCGACCAGCCGAGCCCGTCGACGAGCAGCACGGCCGCCGAACGGCACCGCGGGATCCCGAGCACGTCGGTGAACCCGGCGGTGCCGAGGGCGGCCAGCGCGGAGGGCAGCACGTCGGACAGCGCCCGGTCCGCCGCGGGGGTGACCATCCAGTCCATGCCGCACCTCTTCCGACTCAGATCCCCAGCGAGCGCCCCACGATCTCCTTCATGATCTCGGTCGTGCCGCCGTAAATGGTCTGCACGCGCGAGTCGAGGAACGCCTTCGCGACGGGGTATTCCAGCATGTAGCCGTAGCCGCCGTGCAGCTGCAAGCAGCGGTCCACGACGCGCTTGTTCATCTCGGTGAGCCACCACTTGGCCATGGCGGCGTGTTCCACGCTCAGTTCACCGCGGACGTGGTCGGCGACGCAACGGTCGGCGAACACGCGGCCGATCTGCACCTCGGTGGCCATCTCAGCCAGTTCGAAACGGGTGTTCTGGAACTTGCCGATGGGGCGGCCGAAGGCGGTGCGGTCCCGGCAGTACTGCTTGGTGATCTCCAGGATCTTCTCGGCGCTGGCGGCGGCGGCGACGGCGATGGACAGCCGTTCCTGCGGCAGGTTCTGCATCAGGTAGATGAAGCCCTGGCCCTCTTCGCCGAGCAGGTTCGCCGCGGGCACCCGCACGTCGTTGAAGTACAGCTCGGCGGTGTCCTGGGACTTCTGCCCGATCTTCTCCAGGTTGCGGCCGCGTTCGAAACCGTCCATGCCGCGCTCGACGACGAGCAGGCTGATGCCCTGCGCGCCCGCGTCCGGGTCGGTGCGGGCGGCGACGATCACCAGATCGGCGTTGATGCCGTTGGAGATGAACGTCTTCTGCCCGTTGAGCACGTAGTGGTCGCCGTCGCGGACCGCGGTGGTGCGCATGCCCTGCAGGTCGCTGCCCGCGCCGGGTTCGGTCATGGCGATGGCGCTGATGATCTCGCCGGTGCAGAAGCCGGGCAGCCAGCGCCGCTTCTGCTCCTCGGTGGCCAGCCGGGTCAGGTAGGGGATGTTGATGTCGCTGTGCACGGGCACGCCGAAGCCGTTGATACCGGCGTTGACGAGCTCTTCGTCGAACACCACGTTGAACCGGAAGTCGTCGACTCCCCCGCCGCCGTAGGTCTCGTCGACGGCGATGCCGAGCAGGCCCTGCTCGCCGGCGGCCAGCCACGCGTCGCGGCTGACGACGCCCGCGGCCTCCCACTCCTCCTGGTGCGGGAGGAGTTCTTTGGCGATGAACGCCTTGGCGGTCTCGCGGAACGCCTCGTGCTCGGCTTCGAACAGTTCCCTGCGCATGCGGGTCACGCTTCCTCTCGGGCCTGGTGGATCGCGCCGGACGCCAGCAGGTCCGCCGCGGTGGGCACCTGCCAGTCGGCCAGCACCGCGGTGTCCGGGGCGAGGACCGGGCGCGGCGGTGAACTCGGGGTGCGGGAGAACCGCGGCGCGGGCGCGGGCTGCAGCACGCCACCGGGGCTGGGCAGGGTGCCGCGGGCCTGCAGGTGCGGGTGCTGCCGGGCTTCGCTCATGGACAGCACGGGGGCGACGCAGGCGTCGGAACCGTCGAAGACCTCGGTCCACTCGGCGCGGGTGCGGCTCGCGAAGGTCGCGGCGAACCGCTCGCGCAGCGCGGGCCAGTTCGCCGGGTCGTCGCGGTCCGGGAGGTCGTCGAGGCCGAGGCGGTCGACCAGCTCGGCGTAGAACTTGGGTTCCAGCGCGCCGACCGCCACGTGCTCGCCGTCGGAGGTCTCGTACACGTCGTAGTAGGGCGCGCCGGTGTCGAGCAGGTTCGTGCCGCGCCGCTCCTGCCACGCGCCGGCGGCGGCGAACCCGAACAGCATCGAACCCAGGTGCGCGGCACCGTCCACGATGGACGCGTCGACGACCTGGCCCTGCCCGGTGCTGCGCGCGTTCAGCACCGCGGACAGCACGCCCACCGCCAGGTACAGGGCGCCGCCGCCGAAATCGCCCAGCAGGTTCGCCGGGACCTGCGGCGGGCCACCGCTGCGGCCGATGGCGTGCAGCATGCCGCTCAACGCGATGTAGCCGATGTCGTGGCCCGCGGTCTGCGCCAGCGGACCGTCCTGGCCCCAGCCGGTCATCCGGCCGAACACCAGCTTCGGGTTCCGCTCCCAGCACTGCTCGGGGCCGACGCCGAGGCGTTCGGCGACCCCAGGCCGGAAGCCCTCGATGAGCACGTCGGCGCGTTCGGCCAGCGCCAGGACCGTCTCCGGGCCCTGCTCGTGCTTGAGGTCCACCGAGATCGCGCGCTTGCCCCGGTCCAGCAGGTCGTGCTCGCCGGGAGCCCCGCCGGGGCGGCCGACGCGGACCACGTCCGCGCCCAGGTCCGCCAGCAGCATCCCGCAGAACGGAGCGGGTCCGAGGCCCGCCAGCTCCACCACCCGCAGGCCCGCGAGGGGGCCGTCACCTCTTGCCGTCACGCCTGCACCTCTCCGCCAGCGGCCGCACGCCGCGCACGACACCGTGTCGCGACGCAATCAGTGTTACATCGTTGGTGTCACAGCGGTCAAGGAGTAAGCTCCCCGACCATGCTCCGAACCGCGGACGAAGAGCTGACCATCGACGAGTTGGCCGCGCGCGCCGGCGTCACCGTGCGGACCGTTCGCTTCTACGCGTCCCGCGGTCTGCTGCCCCCGCCCCGGCTCCGCGGGCGGCTGGGCCTCTACGGCGGCGACCACCTGGCGCGGCTCGACCTCATCCGGGAACTGCAAGCGCTCGGGTTCACCCTCTCCGCCATCGAACGGCACCTGGAGCGGATCCCCGACGACGCCACGGCCGAAGACCTCGGGCTGCACCGCGCACTGCTCGCGCCGTGGACCAGCGACCAGAGCGAAGACCTCACCCGGCACGAGCTCAGCCAGCGCGCCGGGCGGCAGCTCGATGACGAGCTCGTCGGCAAGCTCGTCTCGCTCGGCATCCTCCAAGCCCTCGACGACGACCTCAGCCGGGTGCGGCTGTCCAACTCCGCCATGCTCGGCGTCGGGCTGCAGATCCTCGACCTCGACCTGCCGCAGGGCATGCTCCTCGAAGCCAAGGACATCGTCGAGCAGCACACCTCGCAGATCGCCGTCGAGCTGCGCGAACTGTTCGCCGCGAACGTGCTGCGGCCCTACCTCGAACGCGGACGGCCCGAAGAAGAGCGGGAACGGGTGCACGTCGCCACCCAGCAGCTGCGGCCGCTGACCATCCACGTGCTCGTCAACGGGTTCCAGAACGCGATCAACGACGTCATCCGCGACCACGTCTGATCGGAGGAAGGGAACCTTCCTGCCACCGACGCGAGCAAGGGAACCTTCCGATCACCGGTGCGATGAAGGGAACCTTCCGATCACCGGTGCGGTGAAGGGAACCTTCCTGCCACCCGGCCCGCCGCCGGTGCGCCGAGCGCTCGGCGGTCACCGGTAGCGATCCGGACAGCGGCCCGTTCGAGCGAGCCGGCTCCTCGGACGGCCGAACCCGGGGGCGCGCCAGGCACGAGCCCCGAACACGCGGTGCAGCCGGGCCCCCGCACCCCGCTCCCGACGGCACCCGTCCGCCTACTGGCCAAACGGGCCTCCGGTGCGGTTTCATCGGCGAGGTCACCACGAACCTCGCGTCACGCACGTGGCCGCCTCGTGAGTGGAGGAGCCACATGAGCACATCACCGGCACCGACGCTGACCGCGACCATCCCGCACCTGTTCGAGCGCAACGCGACCGAGCACCGGGACCACCCGGCGCTGACCGCGGACGGCCGGACCTGGAGCTGGGGCGAGGCGGCGGAGGCGGTGCAGGACCTCGCCGCGGGCTTCGCCGACCTCGGGTTGCAGCGCGGCCAGACGGTGGTGCTGATGATGTCGAACGGCGCGGAGCAGTGGCTGGCCGACGTCGCCGCCACGCACCTCGGGGCGGTGCCGATCGCCGTGCACCCCGCGTCGAGCTCCGGCGAGATCCGCGACGTCACGCGGCACAGCCGGGCGCACATCGCCGTGCTCGGCAACGTCCACCACGTGCGCCGCTGGTCGGCGGCGCTGCGCGAACCGGACGCGCTCGGCCACGTCATCGTCGTCGACGAGGCCGCGGTCCCCGCGGAGGACACCCGCTTCCGCACCTGGGCGACGCTGCGCGAACGCGGCGGCGGGCTGCTGCGGCAGGACCCGGAGCTGGTTCGGCGGCGCACCGCGGACGTGGTGCCGGACGATCCGGTGACCGTGCTCTACTCCCCCGACGCGATCGGGATGCAGCGGGCCGTGGTGCTGACCCACCGCAACGTGCTCGCCGCAGCCTCCGCCCGGCAGCTGGTCACGGGCGCGCCGCCGCACGCCGGGACCTTGTGCTACCTGCCGATGGCGCACATGTCGGAGCGCGCGGGCAACGTCTACAGCGCCATCCACGACGTCGCGCACGTGCACTTCTGCAACGGCATCGCCGAGGCCGTGCGGGTGCTGCCGCAGGTTCGTCCGCACACGTTCTTCGGGGTGCCGCGGATGTGGGAACGGCTCGCCGCCCTCGCCCGCGCCCAGCCCACCGCGCACACCGCGGCCGAGAAGCACGAGGTGCTCAGCGGGCTCGGCCTCGACGGCACCGTGTGGGGCGCGAGCGGGGGGGCGCCGCTGCGCCGCGACCTGCTGGAGCTGTTCTCCGGGCTCGGCTTCGACATCTTCGAGACGTGGGGGTCGACCGAGTCCAGCGGCTGGGCCACCACCAACCGGCCGGGCGCGGTGCGCTTCGGCACCGTCGGCACCCCGCTGCCCGGCGTCGAGGTCCGCATCGAAAAGGACGGTGAAGTGCTGGTGCGCGGCCCCGTGGTCTGCGCGGGGCACCTGCAGGAGGACGGCCTGGTCCGGGCGGCGGCGGGCGCCGACGGCTGGTTGCGCACCGGGGACGTCGGGCACGTCGACGACGGCTACCTCACCATCACCGACCGCAAGAGCGAGTTGATCATCAACTCGCACGGGGAGACCGTCGCCCCCAGCGTCGTGGAGAACGCGCTGCGCGCGCATCCGCTGATCGGGCACGCGCTCGCCTTCGGCGACGGCAGGCCGCACGTCGTCGCGCTGGTCGTGCTCGACGAGGACACCGCGCCTGCGTGGGCCTCCGCGCACGGCATCGGCACCACCGATCTCGCCGAGCTCGCCCGCGACGCGCAGGTGCTGGCCGAAGTGGACCGCGCGGTGGACGCGGCCAACGCCGCGCTGGGCAGCTCCGGCCAGGTGCGCGCGCACCGCGTGCTGGACCGGCCGTGGGGTGCGGCGGGTGGCGAGCTCAGTCCCGCGTTGAAGTTGCGGCGGCGCGTCATCCACACCAAGTACGCCGAGGTGCTGGACGAGCTGTACGGCTGACGGGCCGGCCGCGAGCAGGGGAACCTTCCGGTCACGAGTGCGATGAAGGGAACCTTCCTGTCACCGGAGTTCGAACGAACGGACGCCTCCGCACCTAGCCTCATCCTCTCCACTTTGGAGTGATCCACTCCAGCCGCGGCGCTCGATCCAGATGAGCCGAGGGTGACCACCTCCCCGTCCGTGAACCCCACGATCTGGTGATCTTCGGTCGCAGGTGCGGAAATCGCGGGGCCGCTGCCGATAGATCTGTGCGGAGTCTTCCCCACTACCTCTTGGAGGCGCACCGACATGGCTGCCACCCGCTTCATCCGCGGTCTTCTGCTCGCGGCGACGGCCGTCCTCGTGCTCACCCCGGCGACGGCGGGCGCGGCTGCGACGCAGAGCGACCTGACCTTGACGATCGCGGCGAAGGACCGGGCGGAGTTGCCGCGCACGGTGTCGCTGCGCTGCGAGCCGGTGGGCGGTTCGCACCCGAACGCGGCGGCGGCCTGCGACAGCCTGACCACGGCGGGCGGCGACTTCGAGCAGCTCGGCCAGGCGCACACCGGCCAGTGCACGATGGAGCTGAAGCCGGTGGTCGGCACGGCGCACGGCACCTGGCAGGGCCGCCCGGTCCACTTCGAGAAGGAGTTCGGCAACCAGTGCGTGGCGGCGTCCGCCGCGGGGGCCGTGTTCGACTTCTGAGTTCTCCCGTCCGCAGGGCACCGGATCCGGCCGAGCGCCGCGCCGGTGCCCCGCGGCATCGCCCCCTCGACGGATCCGCGCTGCTCCGGTCGCACTACGGTGGCGGTATGGCTGCCGAGAACGAAGAGCCCGCGTGTAGGCGCTGGCCGCACCGGATCTACGGGGTGGGCGAGGAACCGGATCCCCGGTTCACGCTGGCGAACGAGCGCACGTTCTTGGCGTGGATCCGCACCGCCTTGGCGTTGATGGCGGCGGGTGTCGGCGTGGAGGCGTTGAACGCGGCGATGTCGCCCGGCCCGGATCCGCTGCGGACCTCGCTGGCGGTACTGCTGCTGCTCGCGGGCGTGGTGTGCAGCGTGGCGGCGTTCGGCCGGTGGATGACGATGGAGCGGGCGCTGCGCACGAAGGCCCCGCTGCCGCCACCGAAGCTGGCGCCGGTCCTCGGGTTCGGGCTCGGCGTGGTCGGCGTGGCGGCGACGGTGCTGCTGCTGGTCAACGGGTTCTGAGCGTGCTGGGGCAGGGCCCGTGGGATCCGGGCTTGCAGGTCGAGCGCACGACCTTGGCCTGGCTGCGGACCGGGTTGACGTTCGTGGTGGGCCTGATGGTGCTGCTGCGGTTGCTGGCGCACCGCAGCGCGGTCGCGGCCGCGGTGTGCGCCGCGGTGGCGCTGCCGCTGGCGGCGGTGATCGCGGTCGCGTCGTGGCGCAGGCACCGGCAGGCGGAGCGGAACCTGCGCGCGGAGGAACCGCTGCCGGACGGCGTGCTGCAGGCGGCGTTCACCGCGCTCGCGCTGCTGGCCGGCGCGATCGGCGCGGTGTACGTGCTGCTGATGTGACGGCGCCCGGCCCCCCCCCCCGCGGGGGGGGCGCCCCCCCGGCCCCCCCCCGCCCCGGCGCCCCCCCCCCCCCGGACAACCCCCCCAGGGTCACACCCCCCCCCACCCCGCAGCCCCCGCCACCCACGGGGG
>NZ_JAIUJZ010000081.1:0-15858 GCF_020176775.1 Saccharopolyspora sp. 6M | reverse complement strand
GGGGGGGCGGGGGGGGGCCCCCCCGCCCGGCGGGGGGGGGGGGGCGGGGGGGGGGGGGGGTGGGGGGGGGGGGGGGCCCGGGGCCCCCCCCCCCGCCGGGGGGGGGCCCCCCCCGCCGAGCGGAGGTCAGGCGACCGCGAGGTCGATCTGGACGTTCCCGCGGATGGCGTTGGAATACGGGCACACCGAGTCGGCCTGCTCGGTGAGCTGCCGGGCCTGCTCCTGGTCGACGCCGGGGAGGCTGACCGACAGCGTGACCTCGAGCGCGTACCCGCCCGCGCCGTTGCTGCCGATGCCGACCTGGGCGGTCACCGAGGAGTCGGCGATGTTCGCCTTCGCCTTGCGGGCGACCAGCTGCAGCGCGCTGTGGAAGCAGGCTGCGTAACCGGCGGCGAACAGCTGCTCCGGGTTCGTGGAGTCGCCACCGGGTCCGCCCATCTCGCGCGGGACCGCCAGGTCGAGGTCGAGCACTCCGTCGGAGGAGCGGGTGCGGCCGCCGCGCCCTTCGCCGGTCGCGGTCGCTTCGGCGGTGTACAACGCTGCCATCTCAGTCTCCTTGTGTCGTGGTCCCGCGCAGGAGTTCGTCGGTGATGGGGACGCCGTCGGCGACGGCGGCCCTGGCCCGGTGCGCGGCCTGGTCCACGTTGGCGGTGAGCCGGTGCAGCGTGGAGCGCAGCGCCAGCACCTCCTCGAGTTCCATGCCGCTGGCGGCGAGCACCCGGTTCGGGATCTGCTCGGCGTGCTGCCGCAGCTCCCGCCCCCGCTCGGTCAGTCCGATCTCGACGGACCGCTCGTCGCGGGTGCTGCGCCGCCGGTCCACCAGTCCGCTCGCTTCGAGCCGTTTCAGCAGCGGCGACAGCGTCCCGGAGTCCAGCTTGAGCATCGCCCCGAGGTCCTTGACCGCCAGCGAGTCGTGTTCCCAGAGCACCAGCATCACCAGGTATTGCGGGTAGGTCAGTCCCAGCTCGTCGAGGAACGGCCGGTACAGGTTGGTGAAGGAGCGCGACGCGCTGTAGAGCGCGAAGCACACCTGCTGGTCCAGCGACAGCGCCGAGTCCGCGCTCATCCCCGCCTCCTGCACGTGGCCGACATTAGCCCTAATTCAAGTTGCGCGCAACTGAGTTGTGCGCATCCTAAATTCTGCAAGGGAACCTCCCCGTCATCCGGAACCACCACCGCGCGGCCCGCCGGAACACCACCGCCGCACTCCACCACACCGGCCACCACGGCTCCGGACGAGGCCGAGCGTGACAGGAAGGTTCCCCTCATCGCACCGGTGACAGGAAGGTTCCCCCGCTCGCATCGACCCACGCCGGTGGTCCACGCCTGCGACGTGACAGGAAGGTTCCCCTGCTCCCACCGCCCCGCGCGGTTTCGAGCGCCGGGCGGGCGAAGCGCTCTCAGCACTCGATGACGTTCACCGCGAGCCCCCCGCGAGCGGTCTCCTTGTACTTGACCTTCATGTCGCGCCCGGTCTCCCGCATCGTCTTGATCACCTTGTCGAGCGACACGAAGTGGCTGCCGTCGCCGCGCAGCGCCATCCGCGTCGCCGTGACGGCCTTGACCGCGGCGACGGCGTTGCGCTCGATGCACGGGATCTGCACCAGCCCGCCGATGGGGTCGCAGGTGAGGCCGAGGTTGTGCTCCATCGCGATCTCGGCGGCGTTCTCCACCTGCCACGGCGTCGCGCCCATCGCCTCGGCGAGCCCGGCGGCCGCCATCGAGCAGGCCGAACCGACTTCGCCCTGGCAGCCGACCTCGGCACCGGAGATCGACGCGTTCTCCTTGAACAGCACCCCGATGGCACCGGCGGCGAGCAGGAACCGGATGACGCCCTGCTCGTTCGCCCCCGGCACGAAGCGCACGTAGTAGTGCAGCACCGCGGGAACGATGCCGGCGGCACCGTTGGTGGGCGCGGTGACGACCCGTCCGCCTGCCGCGTTCTCCTCGTTGACCGCGAGCGCGAACAGGGTGAGCCATTCCATGGCGTCGTCCTGCTCGCCGAGGTTCGCCCGCAGCGCGGCGGCGCGCCGCTTCACCCGCAGCCCGCCGGGAAGTTCCCCGTCGTTGCGGCACCCGTTGTCGACGCACTCCTGCATCACGGACCAGATGTGCAGCAGCCGGGCGCGGACGTCCTCGGCGGAGCGCCAGGACAGCTCGTTGTCGAACATGACGTCGCTGATCCGGGAGCCGGATTCGGCGACCCGGGCGAGCAGTTCGTCGCCGGTGCGGAACGGGTGGCGCACCGGCGTCTCGTCCGGCTTGATCCGGTCGGTGCCGGCGGCCTCGTCGTCGACGACGAATCCGCCGCCGACGGAGTAGTACACCGCGGACCGCAGTTCCCCACCTGCGCCGAACGCCGCGAACCGCATCCCGTTGGGGTGCAGCGGCAGCGACCTGCGCCGGTGCATCACCAGGTCGCGGTCCACCGAGAACCGGATGTCGCGCTCCCCCGCCAGCAACAACCTGCCGTCGGCGCGGATCGTCTCCACCCGTTGTGCGACGGCGGCCGGGTCGACCGTCTCCGGGTCGTGCCCTTCCAGGCCGAGCAGCACCGCCTTGGGGCTGCCGTGGCCGTGCCCCGTCGCGCCGAGCGAACCGAACAGCTCGGCCTTCACCTTGTCGACCTGACCGAGCAGACCGTCGTCCTGCAGCCGCGCGGTGAACATCCGCGCCGCCCGCATCGGGCCGACGGTGTGCGAACTCGACGGGCCGATGCCCACCGAGAAGAGGTCGAAGACGCTGATCGTCACAGCTCCGCCCCCCTCAGCCCCGGCCTACTCACCACCGGTGAACTGGGCGTACTCCTGGGCCGTGAGCACAGCACCGGTCTGCTCGGCACGCACTTCGAGCAGCCAGCCCTCGCCGAACGGATCAGAGCCGATCACCGCGGGGTCGTCGGCGGCGGCCGCGTTGACGGCGACGACCTCGCCGGTCACGGGCGCGAACAGGTCGCTGACGGACTTGGTCGATTCCAGCTCACCGCAGGAGGCGCCGGATTCGATCCGCTCGCCCACCTCGGGCAGCTGCACGTAGACGATGTCGCCGAGCGCTTGGGCCGCGTACGGGGTGATGCCGATGCGCACCAGGTCGCCGCGGTCCTCGATCCACTCGTGCTCTTCGGTGTAGCGCAGCCGTTCGGGCAGGGACATGGAGGCTCCTCACCATCGCGGGCACGGGTGTGCCCTGGGTTCGCGGGCCTCCCCCTCTGTTTCGGGACCTGAGAGCTTCGCCGCGGTGGTTCGCGGCTTGCACCGTGGGTGCGGCGCCGGGGCGCGCGCTTTCCAGAGTGGCCTCGCCCGAGCGGTCATGGGTGCCTGAGAGTTTTGCGGGGAGGGTTTGCTCCTTCGGCGCCCTGCGTTGCGCAGGGTCTCTCCCGCTCGGGTTCTGCGGCGCTGTGCGGTTGTGGTCGTGCCCGGCAACGATAAACGGACGTGGGCGGGTGTCAACGCCCAGCCGCCCGGATCACAGCGAGGAAGGGAACCTTCCTGTCACCGGTGACAGGAAGGTTCCCTTCCTCGCGGCGGGGTGCGGGCGCCGGGCGGATGATGCTGGGGTCGGTGTTCGGTCGTGGGGTCGGGAGGCGGACCGGGTGAAGGTCGCAGTGCCGCGTGAGGTGAAGAACCACGAGTACCGGGTGGCGGGGGCCCCGGCAGGGGTGCACGAGCTGGCCGCGCGGGGGCACGCGGTGTTCGTGGAGGCCGGCGCCGGGCTCGGTTCGTCGATACCCGACGAGGACTACGCGGCGGCGGGCGCGACGATCGTGCCGTCCGCGGCGGACGCGTGGGCCGAGGGCGAGCTGGTGCTGAAGGTGAAGGAGCCGGTGGCCGAGGAGTTCCCGCGGCTGCGGGCGGGCCAGGTGCTGTTCACCTACCTGCACTTGGCGGCGTCGGCGGAGTTGACGGACGAGTTGCTGCGCGCCGAGGTGACGGCTCTCGCCTACGAGACGGTGCAGACGGCGCGCGGCGGGTTGCCGCTGCTGGCGCCGATGAGCGAGGTCGCGGGCAGGCTCGCCCCGCAGGTCGGCGCGCAGGCGCTGCTGACCCCGCAGGGTGGTCGCGGTGTGCTGCCGGGCGGCGTGCCCGGAGTACCGCCTGCGCGGGTGGTGGTGATCGGCGGCGGGGTGGCCGGGTTGAACGCGGCGCGGGTGGCGTCGGGCATGGGCGCCCAGGTGCAGGTGCTGGACACCGACGTGGACCGGCTGCGGGAGATCGACGCGGCGCATGGGGGCGCGATCCGCACGGTGACGTCGAACGCGTACGCGGTGGAGTCGGCGGTGCGGGCGGCGGACCTGGTGATCGGCGCGGTGCTGGTGCCGGGTGCGAAGACGCCGAAGCTGGTGTCGAACGAGCTGGTGGCGCGGTCAAAGCCGGGCAGCGTGCTGGTGGACGTGGCGATCGACCAGGGCGGGTGCTTCGAGGATTCGCGGCCGACGACGCACGAGGATCCGACGTTCCGGGTGCACGGTTCGGTGTTCTACTGCGTGGCGAACATGCCGGGCGCGGTGCCGAACACCTCGACGTACGCGTTGACGAACGTGACGTTGCCGTACGTGCTGCGGATCGCCGATCAGGGCTGGCGGGCGGCGTGCCGGGCGGATGCGGCGCTGGCCAGGGGCTTGAACGCGCACGGCGGGCTGCTGGTGAGCGAGGCGGTGGCGCTGGCGCACGGGCTGCCGAGCACGGCCCCGGACGCGGTGCTGGTCTGAGCGGATCCGCAACCGCGAGACCATCCGAGACCACTGCGCGGCGAGACCGGCGAGTTTCACTCGCGGAGGTGAGAAGACCCCGGAAGGGGTTAGAGGGCGGCCCGCTCAACCGGCCTGGGGGTCACCGGGAGCAGGCCGCCAGGTCCCAGTGTAGGACACGAACGCTTGATTTCCGACGTGCGCAGCGTGACGAACGCCCGGTTCCCCGCCACAACCGGAAGTCCACTCGACCGAGTGAGTTCGGTGCAGTCGGCCGGGTGAGCTGCCGATGGGAGTGCGCCAAGCCGCGGCGATCTGCGGCGGTGCTCGTCGCGGGCGCCACCGGGGCCCGCGTTCTCCGCCCCGATCAGCGCGCGCGATGACCGTACGACGCGGGGAGTGGCACGTGGACGACGCGAAGATGCGGGAGGCCGTCCTGGACCGGCTGGCCCGGCTGGAGCGGGTGGCCATCGAAGGCGGCACCGAGGAGCTGTTACCGGTCGCCAGGTCAGAGCTGCACCGCCTCACCAGCGGGCTCCGGGCCCTGCTGGAGGCCCACCACCCGGATGCCGACGGCCGCTGCCCCGCCTGCTCCGGCGCGGTGCGCAGCCGCAGCTGGCCGTGCGAGTCGTGGCTGATGGTGCACCGCGGCCTCATCGGCGACCGCACCGCGCCCGCCGCCCCGACCGGCCGCCACGGCCCGGCGGACGAGCCCGACCCGGACGCCGAGGGGCGGCAGCCCACCGGCCGCTGGCCGAGCAGCGCGCCGGTCCGCCACCACCGCTCCCCCCGCCCCGAGGACGGCCGGCCCACCGCAGCGCGCCGGCCCGGGCCGGAACGGCCCATCGCCTGGCCGCAGCACGGGACCGGTTGATTTCCGAACTCCTCCCTGTCGGCGCGGGCCGGTCAGGCAGGATGGGACCGGCCCCGCGCCCGAGCGTGATCGTCCGCGTCCCGCGCTCGCGAGCACCCGGCGGGGCCGAGCGACGATGGAGGAGCGTGTGCACGACGGCAGCGGCCGGATCCTGGTGCAGAACCTGAGCAAGAACTTCGGGCCGGTCAGCGCGGTCCGCGACCTCAGCTTCGCCGTTCACCCCGGTGTGGTGACCGGGTTCCTCGGCCCGAACGGATCCGGCAAGACGACGACGCTGCGCATGGTGCTGGGGCTGGTGAACCCGACGTCGGGAACCGCCACCGTCAACGGGGTGCCCTTCGCGCAGCTGCGCAACCCCGCCACCGTGGTCGGGGCGGTGCTGGAGGCGCAGAGCTTCCACCCGTCCCGCACGGCGCGCAACCACCTGCGCTGCTATTCGGCGGCGATGAACGTGCCCGACCAGCAGGTCGACCACGCCTTGGACCTCGTCGGGCTGACCGGCGCCGCGAACCGGGCCGCGGGCGGGTTCTCGCTGGGCATGCGGCAACGGCTGGCGCTGGCCACGGCGCTGCTCGGCGATCCGCAGGTGCTGATCTTGGACGAACCCGCCAACGGGCTCGACCCGGAGGGCATCGCGTGGCTGCGCGGCTTCCTGAAGTCGTTCGCCGCGTCCGGGCGCACCGTGCTCGTCTCCAGCCACCTGCTGCGCGAGATGGAGCACACCGTCGACCACGTGGTGATCGTGAGCCGCGGCGAGTGCGTCTACAACGGCGACCTGGACCAGCTGCGAGCGCAGCAGCGCAACCGGGTGCTCGTGCAGGCCGGTGATCCGCAGGCGCTGGTGAACGCGCTGCAGGCGGCCGGGCTGGCGGTCGAACCGCTGCCCGACGGGCGGATCGCCGTCACCGGCTCCGACTCCCGGTCGGTGGCCGAACTGGCCCTGCAGGCCGGGGTCGCCGTCTACGGGATCCAGGAGGAGCAGGTCGACCTCGAACGGCTGTTCTTCCAGCTCACCAGCGGCCAGTACGTCGGCAACCAGCACCCGCCCGGCGGTCCGCCACCCGGCACCGGTGGCTGGGCACCGCCCGGCGGCCCCAACCCGTACCAGCAGCACGGCGGATTCGGAGGTGGCGCCTGATGGACGGCCTGGTCAAGTCCGAGTTCCGGAAGCTCTTCACCACCAACCTGTGGTGGGCACTGCTCATCCCCGTGGCGCTGCTGAGCTTCGGCGCCAGCTGGATGGGCACCGGGTTCGGCTACATGTCCTCGATCGAGCAGGAGATCGGGCGGCCGCTGCCGCTGGGCCTGCTCACCATGTCGATGTCGACGAACTTCAGCACGATCTTCGCCGGCCTGGTGGGGGCGCTGGCGTTCGCCGGGGAGTACCGGAACAAGAGCATCACCACCACGTACCTCACCGGCAACCCGCGCGGGGCGGTGCTCGGGGCGAAGCTCATCGCCTACACCAACCTCGGCCTGGTGTACGGGCTGGTCAACGTGCTGTCGGGGGGGCTCGGCGCGATCGCGGGCGCCGGGCTCGACGGGTTCGGCGAAGGTCCGGACTGGCTCATCGTGTGCGCCGCCGGGCTCCTCGCGATGGTGTTGTGGACGCTGCTCGGCGTCGGGTTCGGCGCCCTCGTCGCCAACCCGGTGATCGTGATCATCGTGCTGCTGGTCTACAAGTTCGTGTTCGAGTTCATCGTCGACCTGTTCCTCGTCGGCTCCGACGCGTCCGGGGTGAGCGCCTACCTGCCGGGGGCCGCGGGCAGCGGGATCGTCGGCAACCTCGCCGTGCCGATCTTCATCAGCGCCACCGCCGGGCCCGACGAGCAGTACGTGCCGCAAGGGCTGTTCGAGGTGCTGCACTTCGTCTTCGGCGGGTCCTACGGGCATCCGTGGTGGCTGAGCATGCTGACCTTCGCCGGGTACGCGGCGCTGTTCGTCCTCGGCGGCTGGTACTTCAGCGGGCGGCGCGACATCACCTGAGGTGGCGCTGTTCGATCGGAGGGGATCTTCCTGCTCGAGTGGGGAGGTCCCCTCTTTCGTGCGGGGCGGTGGCAGGAAGGTTCCCTTCATCGCGCCTGTGATCGAAAGGTTCCCTTCCTCGCACCCGTGACAGGAAGGTTCCCTTCATCGCGCCTGTGATCGAAAGGTTCCCTTCCTCCCACCCGTGACAGGAAGGTTCCCTTCCTCACGTCGATGACCGGAAGGTTCCCTTCCTCGCTCAGGTGAGCGCCGGTGCGCCGCCGCCGCGCCCCCGGATCCCCGTCGTCCCCGGCACCTAACCTGGCCTGGTGAGCGACTCCGGCAGCGAATGTTCCCGTCCTGGTTGGATCCGCCGATTGTTCGCCGCCTGCCGGCGGCACCCGGTCGCGATGCTGCTGGCGTTGGGCGCGTCGGTGGCGGCGGTGGGCTTGGAGGCGCTGGTCCCGCTGATCACGAAGGCGGCGGTGGACGGCGCGGTGGCGGGCGGCACCGATCGGTTGTGGTGGTTCGCGGCGGCGTTGGCGGGGCTGGGGATGTTCCGGTTCGGGGCGGCGTTCGTGCGCCGCTATTCGGCGGGCCGGTTGGCGCTGGACGTGCAGCACGACCTGCGGCGCGCGGTGTTCGGCTCGGTGCAGCGCTTGGACGGCGGCAAGCAGGACGCGTTGCGCACGGGCCAGGTGGCGTCGCGGGCGATCAGCGATCTGCAGCTGGTGAATGCGCTGCTGTCGATGGTGCCGCTGGCGGCCGGGACCGTGGTGCTGATGGCGTTCGCGCTGGTGGCGATGGTGTGGTTGTCGCCGCTGCTGACGTCGGTGGTGCTGGTGGTGGTGCCGTTGATCGCGGCGGTGTCGGCGCGCAGCAAGAAGCGGTTGTTCCCGGCGACGTGGTCGGCGCAGCAGCGGGCGGCGGACATCGCCCAGCACGTCGAGGAGACGGTGTCCGGAGTCCGGGTGGTGAAGGGCTTCGGCCAGGAGGCCCGCGAGGTGGCCCGGTTGGAGTCGGGTGCGCGCCGGTTGTTCGCGGAGCGGCTGCGCACGGCGCGGATGACGTCGCTCCCGCAGGCGAGCTTGTCGGTGCTGCCCGCGGCGGGCCAGGTGGGGGTGTTGGGCCTCGGCGGTTGGATGGCGCTGCACGGCCAGGTGGGGCTGGGCACGTTCGTGGCGTTCGCGGCGTACGTGGCGATGTTGGGCGGCCCGGCTCGGATGATGGCGAGCGTGCTGGTGCAGGGCCAGTTGACGCGGGCGGGCATGGAGCGGATCACGGACCTGATCGATTCGCGGCCGGACGTGCGGGACCGGCCGGGTGCGGTGGCTCTGCCGGAGGTGCCGCTGCGGGTCCGGCTGGACGGGGTCGGTTTCGGCTACACCCGGGACCAGCAGGTGTTGCGGGACGTATCGCTACTGGTGGAGCCGGGCGAGACGGTGGCGCTGGTGGGTCCGGCGGGGTCGGGCAAGTCGACGGTGTCGTTGTTGCTGCCGCGGTTCTACGACGTGCAGCACGGTGCGGTGCGGATCGGCGCGGCGGACGGCGGGGCCGAGCACGACGTGCGGGACCTGCGGCTGGAGTCGCTGCGTTCGGCGGTGGGCGTGGTGTTCGAGGAGGCGTTCCTGTTCTCGGATTCGATCCGCGGGAACATCGCCTACGGGTGCCCGGACGCGACGGACGCGGAGGTGGAGGCGGCGGCGCGCGCGGCGGAGGCGCACGGTTTCATCGCGGCGCTGCCGGAGGGCTACGGGACGCTGGTCGGTGAGCGGGGCCTGACGTTGTCGGGTGGCCAGCGCCAGCGGGTGGCGTTGGCGCGGGCGCTGCTGTCGGATCCGCGGATCCTGGTGCTCGACGATGCGACGTCGGCGGTGGATCCGGCGACGGAGGCGGCGATCCACGACACTTTGCGGTCGGTGACGGCGCAGCGCACGACGTTGTTGATCGCGCACCGCCGGTCGACGTTGGCGTTGGCGGACCGGGTCGCGGTGCTGGACGCGGGCCGGGTCGTGGACGTGGGCACGCAGGAGGAGCTGCGGGAGCGGTGCGGGTTGTTCCGCTCGCTGCTGGCCGGCCCCGGGGAGGAGATCGACGCGGCGGGTGCGGCGGAGCCGGATCCGGTGCCGGCCGATGCGGCCCCGACCGCCGAGCTGTGGCCGGCGGCGGAGGAACCGGAGCGGACGCGCGCGGTGGCGGTGCCGGGCGGGGTGCGCGGCACTCGCGGCGGTTCGGGTGCGGCGACGCCGTTGACCCCGGAGCTGGCGGAGGGCCTGCGCGCGCTGCCGCCGGCGGTGGCGGCGCCGCGGCTGTCCGGGGTGGACGCGACGGCGCCCGATCCGGGGTTCCGGTTGGCGCGGTTGTTGCGGCCGATCCGGTGGGGCTTGGCGTTGACGGTGCTGCTGGTGGCGGCGGACGCGCTGGGGTCGGTCGCGTTGCCGTCACTGGTGCGCCACGGCGTGGACGGCGGGGTGGACGCGCGGGATCCGGGGACGTTGTGGCTGGTGACGGCGGTCGGCGCGGTGATCGTGCTGGTGAGCTGGCTGGTGATCAAGGTGCAGACGGTGGTGACGGCCCGCACCGGCGAGACGTTGCTGTACCTGCTGCGGGTGCGCAGCTACGCGCACCTGCAGCGGCTCGGGCTGGACTACTACGAGCGGGAACTCGCGGGCCGGATCATGACGCGGATGACGACGGACGTGGACGCGTTGTCGTCGTTCCTGCAGACGGGCTTGGCCACGGCGGTGGTGAGCGCGTTCACGATCGTGGGGATCGCGGTGGCGCTGCTGGTGACGGACCTGTCGCTGGCGCTGGTGGCGCTGGCGGTGCTGCCGCCGCTGGTGGTGGCGACGGTGATCTTCCGGCGGGTGTCGTCGACGGCGTACGCGGAGGCGCGGGAGCGGGTCAGCACGGTCAACGCGGACCTGCAGGAGAACGTGTCGGGGCTGCGGGTGGCGCAGGCGCACCGCCGCGAGCGCTATTCGGCGAAGGTGTTCGCGCAGCGCAGCGACGCGTACCGGCGGTCGCGGCTGCGGGCGCAGCGCTACATCGCGACGTACTTCCCGTTCACGGCGCTGCTGTCGGAGCTGGCGCAGGCGGCGGTGCTGGGCGTGGGCGCGACGCGGGTCGCCTCGGGTGAGCTGACCGCGGGGGTGCTGGTGGCGTTCCTGCTGTACCTGGGGATGTTCTTCTCGCCGGTGCAGCAGTTGTCGGGCGTGTTCGACGGCTACCAGCAGGCGCGGGTGGGGTTGCGCCGCATCGGAGATCTGCTGCGGACCCCGACGTCGGTGCCGCAGGACGCGGCGCCGGTGGCGGTGCCGGACCGGCTGGCGGGCGCGGTGGAGCTGCGGTCGGTGTCGTTCCGCTACCCGGGTGCGGAGCGGGACGCGTTGCGGGAGGTGTCGCTGCGGGTGGAGCCGGGGACGACGGTGGCGCTGGTGGGCCCGACGGGTGCGGGGAAGTCGACGCTGGTGAAGCTGCTGGCCCGGTTCTACGACGTGACGGACGGCGAGCTGCTGGTGGACGGGGTGGACGTGCGCCGCTACGAGCTGTCCGGGTTCCACCACCGGCTGGCGGTGGTCCCGCAGGAGGGCTACCTGTTCGCGGGGGACGTGGCCGCGAACATCGCCTACGGGCGGCCGTCGGCGTCGGACGCGGAGGTGGAGGCGGCGGCGCGGGACGTGGGTGCGCTGCCGGGGATCGCGATGTTGCGGCGCGGGTTCCGCCAGCAGGTCGGCGAGCGCGGCCGGGAGTTGTCGGCGGGCCAGCGGCAGCTGGTGGCGCTGGCGCGGGCGGAGCTGGTGCGGCCGGACCTGCTGCTGCTGGACGAGGCGACGGCCGCGCTGGATCCGGCGACGGAGTCGCTGGTGGTGTCGGCCAGCGATCGGCTGGCGGCGCGGCGCACGACGTTCGTGGTGGCGCACCGGCTGGGCACGGCGGCGCGGGCGGACCGGATCGTGGTGGTCGACGGCGGCCGCGTGGTGGAGGACGGTGCGCACGCGGAGCTGCTGGCGCGGGACGGCCACTACGCGCGGCTGTGGCGGGCCGGTGATCATGCGCCGGGGCCGGGCGGGCCCGATCACGAGCCGGTGCGGCCCGGTGACTCGGCGCAGGACCCGCTTCGCACCTCCCCCTGACGTGCTCACCGCACGGGTGGGCCCGGGCACGCCGCGTTACCTGTTCTCGCCGGTCGGACCGGGTCGTCCCGAACGGCGGGAACAGCGGTCGTGACCGAAACGTTGTGCCGTCCGCAGGCGACAGACGGGGCGGAAGCCGACCGGAGCACGGGCGGCGAGTCGGCGCATAGTACGGATGCCAGTGATCGAGGACCACGCCCGAACGGGTCATGTTTGCCTGGTGAGGGACTTTCCTGATCGATCCTGTGACCGAACTCTTCTCCACCAGGCCCGCACTGTGTGCCAACCGCACTAAACGGACCGCTAGCCTGGTACTTGAGTGTGTGTACATCACGAGCAGATGGATCGAGGCGAACGCCAGCCGTGTCCAGCAGCAGCCCTGCGTCACAGTTCGGCCCCAACGAGTGGTTGATCGAGGAGATGTACGAGCAGTACCTCCAAGATCCCGCTTCGGTGGACTCCGCGTGGCACGAGTTCTTCGCCGACTACAAGCCGGGGCAGGCGACCTCGGTCTCGGTAGCCGCTGACAACTCCACCGCCGCGGCAGGAGCCGGGTCGACCGCGACGACGACAACGGTGTCGGGAACGACTACTGCGACGGCCACGCGCAGCGAGGGCAACGGGCAGGCTCGCCCGGCCGCCGCGGCGCAGGCCCCCGCGCCGAAGCCGGCCAAGGCGTCCGAGCCGAAGCCGTCCCCGCAGCAGGCCGCGAAGGCGGCTCCGGTGAAGAGCTCCGGTGCGGGTGAGGAGACGAAGCCGCTGCGCGGTGCGGCCGCGGCGATCGCCAAGAACATGGAGCAGTCGCTGGAGGTGCCGACCGCGACGAGCGTGCGGGCGGTCCCGGCGAAGCTGCTGTTCGACAACCGCATCGTGATCAACAACCACCTGAAGCGGAACAAGGGCGGCAAGGTCTCGTTCACGCACCTCATCGGCTACGCGCTGGTGCGGGCGATGCGGGACTACCCGAACATGAACCGCCACTACGGGGAGGACGCCAAGGGCAAGCCCGCGGCGGTCACCCCGGAGCACGTGAACCTCGGTCTCGCGATCGACCTGCCCGCCAAGGACGGCTCGCGCAACCTCGTCGTTGCCTCCATCAAGGGCTGCGAGGAGATGACCTTCCAGCAGTTCTGGCAGGCCTACGAGGACATCATCCGCAAGGCCCGCACCGGTGGGCTGACCGCGGACGACTTCGCGGGCACCACGTTCTCGCTGACGAACCCGGGCCCGTCGGGCACGAACCACTCGGTGCCGCGGCTGACCAAGGGCCAGTCGGCGATCATCGGCGTCGGGGCGATGGACTACCCGGCCGAGTTCCAGGGCGCGTCGGAGAAGTCCCTGGTCGACATGGGCATCAGCAAGATCGTGACGCTGACCTCGACCTACGACCACCGGGTCATCCAGGGCGCCGAGTCCGGTGACTTCCTGCGCAAGGTGCACCAGCTGCTGCTGGGCGAGGACAAGTTCTTCGACGACATCTTCTCGTCGCTGCGCATCCCGTACGAGCCGATCCGCTGGACCCAGGACATCCCGGAGGGCGCGGTCGACAAGACCGCCCGGGTGCTGGAGCTGATCGACGCCTACCGCACCCGCGGCCACCTGATGGCCGACATCGACCCGCTGAACTACCGGCAGCGCAGGCACGAGGACCTCGACGTCCTCTCGCACAGCCTGACGCTGTGGGACCTGGACCGGAAGTTCGCGGTCGGCGGGTTCGCCGGCAAGGAGCGGATGTCGCTGCGCGACGTGCTGGGCGTGCTGCGCGACTCGTACTGCCGCACCGTCGGCGTCGAGTACATGCACATCCTGGAGCCGGACGAGCGCGAGTGGCTGCAGAACCGGGTCGAGAAGCCGCACGAGAAGCCGGAGCAGTCCGAGCAGAAGTACATCCTCTCGAAGCTCAACGCCGCCGAGGCGTTCGAGACGTTCCTGCAGACCAAGTACGTCGGGCAGAAGCGGTTCTCGCTGGAGGGCGCCGAGACCGTGGTGCCGCTGCTGGACGCGGTGCTGGACTCCTCGGCCGCCGCCGACCTCGACGAGGTCGTCATCGGCATGCCGCACCGCGGCCGGTTGAACGTGCTGGCGAACATCGTCGGCAAGCCGATCTCGCAGATCTTCCGCGAGTTCGAGGGCAACCTGGACCCGGGCCAGGCGCACGGTTCCGGTGACGTCAAGTACCACCTGGGCGCGGAGGGCAAGTACTTCCGCATGTTCGGCGACGGCGAGACGAAGGTGTCGCTGACCTCGAACCCCTCGCACCTGGAGGCCGTGGACCCGGTGCTGGAGGGCATCGTCCGCGCCAAGCAGGACATCCTGGACAAGGGCCAGGAAGGCTTCACGGTGCTGCCGGTGCTGCTGCACGGCGACGCCGCGTTCGCCGGTCAGGGCGTGGTCGCCGAGACGCTGAACCTGTCGCTGCTGCGCGGCTACCGCACCGGCGGCACCGTGCACGTGATCGTGAACAACCAGGTCGGCTACACCACCGCCCCGGAGCACTCGCGGTCCAGCAAGTACTCCACCGACGTGGCGAAGATGATCGGTTCGCCGGTGTTCCACGTCAACGGCGACGACCCCGAGGCGTGCGTCTGGGTCGCGAAGCTGGCCGTGGAGTACCGCCAGGCGTTCGGCAAGGACGTCGTGATCGACATGGTGTGCTATCGCCGCCGCGGGCACAACGAGGGCGACGACCCGTCGATGACGCAGCCGTCGATGTACGACGCGATCGACAAGATGCGCAGCGTCCGCAAGACCTACACCGAGTCCCTCATCGGCCGCGGCGACATCACCGTCGAAGAAGCCGAGAAGGCGCTCAAGGACTACGCCTCCCAGCTGGAGCACGTGTTCAACGAGGTCCGCGAGCTGGAGAAGCACCCGCCGGAGCCCAGCCCCTCGGTGGAGTCCGAGCAGCAGGTGCCGACGAAGCTGGTCACCGCGATCTCCCCGGCCACGCTGGAGCGGATCGCCGACGCGCACGTCGACCTGCCCGAGGGCTTCACCCCGCACTCGCGGGTCAAGCCGGTGCTGGAGCGGCGCGCGAAGATGGCCCGCGAAGGCGAGATCGACTGGGGCTTCGGCGAGCTGCTCGCGTTCGGGTCGCTGGCGATGGAGGGCCGCTCGGTGCGGCTCACCGGCCAGGACTCGCGGCGCGGCACCTTCGGCCAGCGGCACTCGGTGCTCATCGACCGGAAGAACGGCACCGAGTACACGCCGCTGCAGAACCTCGGCGAGGACCAGGCGAAGTTCCTCGTCTACGACTCGGCGCTGTCCGAGTTCGCGGCGATGGGCTTCGAGTACGGCTACTCCGTGGCCAACCCGGACGCGCTGGTGCTGTGGGAGGCGCAGTTCGGCGACTTCTTCAACGGCGCCCAGTCGATCATCGACGAGTTCATCTCGTCCGGTGAGGCGAAGTGGGGGCAGCGCTCCGACGTGGTACTGCTGCTGCCGCACGGCCACGAGGGCCAGGGCCCCGACCACAGCTCGGCCCGCATCGAGCGCTGGCTGCAGCTGTGCGCCGAGGGGTCGATGACGGTGGCGCTGCCGTCGACGCCGGCGAACTACTTCCACCTGCTGCGCAGGCACTCGCTGGACGGCATCCACCGTCCGCTGGTGGTGTTCACGCCGAAGTCGATGCTGCGGATGAAGGCCGCGACGAGCTCCGTCGCCGACTTCACCGAGGGCAAGTTCACCTCGGTGATCGACGACCCGGCGCAGCCGGACCCGTCGGCGGTGCGTCGGATCGTGTTCTGCTCCGGCAAGCTCTACTACGACCTCGCCGCCGAGAAGGAGAAGCAGGGCCACACCGACACCGCCGTGGTGCGGCTCGAGCAGCTGTACCCGCTGCCGCACCGCAAGCTCGGCGCGCTGCTGGAGCGCTACCCGAACGCCACCGACATCCGGTGGGCGCAGGAAGAACCGGCGAACCAGGGCCCGTGGCCGTTCCTCGGCCTCGCGCTGCCGGAGCTGTTCCCCGAGCGGATGCGCGGGCTCAAGCGCGTGTCGCGGCGTCCGATGGCCGCCCCGGCCACCGGTCTCAAGGCCGTGCACGACGTGGAGCAGGCCGAAGTGGTGCAGAACGCCTTCGCCTGATCCTTGCGCACGATCGCGGGGGGGGGGGGGGGGGGGGGGCGCGGCGCCGGGGGGGGGGGGGGCGCCCCCCGGGGGGGGGGGGGGGGGGGCGACGGAGGGACTGGGGGGAG
>NZ_JAIUJZ010000080.1:0-14055 GCF_020176775.1 Saccharopolyspora sp. 6M | reverse complement strand
CCCCCCGGGTCTCACGCCGGGCCCCGCGGGGGCGCCGGCCTATGGGGGCCACACCGCCTGCGCCTGACCGTGGCGCCCCGGCGGGGGCGGGGGGGCCCCCGGGCCCCGGGCGGCCCGTTCTTTGCGCACCCGGAGGGGTGCGATGAAGGGAACCTTCCTGCCAGTGGTGACCGGAAGGTTCCCTTCATCGTCCGAGGGCGACGTTCCCCATCTTGCCACCGCGTAATACGCGAACTAACCTGCGTAATACATTGATCGGCCATGCGGATCGAGTCGATCGAGTGGGATGACGCGAATCTGGACACGCCACCCGCCACGGCGTCTCGGCGGACGAGATCGACCAGGCGATCTCCAACCCGACGAAGGTGGCTCGGAACAAGCGAGCCAGGGCCGCGTCGCACCTCCTGCTCGGCCGCACGCGCGGCGGCCGCCCGATCTTGGTGGCCATCGCCTACGACGAACCGTCCTCGACCGTTCGTCCGATCACGGCTTGGGAGGCGACATGACCCGGGACCCGCACGATGGTGCAGCTTCCGACGAGGCCGAATGGCACCAGCTGCACCGCGAGGAGCTCGAAGCGGACTTCGACGACGCCGAAGAGATCGCGGTCGAGGTGGCCCAGCCGCTCAACGTGTCGACCTCGTTCCGGATGAGCCGCGAGGAGGCAGCGGCGATCCGCGAAGCCGCGGCGACCGCGGGCCTCAGCCAGTCCGAGTGGATCCGGACCGTCTGCGTCGCTGCGGCGAACCGCACGACCGCTCAGGTCACCGGGATCAGCGCGTTCGAAGCGCGGAAGCTGCGGAGCCTGCTCGAACAAGCCGAACGGATCGTCCGGCCCGCCACCCAAGCGGGCTGACCGGGCCTGCCGCGGGCCGTCGGTTCCTCCGGGAACCGGCGGCCCGTTCTTTGCGCGCCCGGAGGGGTGCGATGAAGGGAACCTTCCTGCCACGTGTGACAGTAAGGTTCCCTTGCTGTCAGCTCCGGCGGTGCGCTGCCGCCGGTTCGCACGTGGAGGAGGAGACGGTGTACTTCACCGACCGGGGCATCGAGGAGCTCGAGGAGCGTCGCGGTGACGACGAGGTGACCTTGGCGTGGGTCGCGGACCGGATGCGGGTCTTCGTCGACCTGAACCCGGCGTTCGAGGACGCGACCGAGCGCCTCGCGACCTTCCTCGCCCGCGACGACGCGGACGACGACTGAGCCCTCCCGCGCTCCGGGATGACCGGAAGGTTCCCCGCACCGCATCCGTGGCAGCGAGGTTTCCCTTTCGCCCGTCGTGACAGGAAGGTTCCCTTCCTCACCGCACCCGCTCCCCCGCTCGCCACACCGCGTGCGTGAGCGGCACCCCGGGCCGGTACGCCAGCCAGGAGGCGCTGGGCGCGTCGAGGACGTGCAGGTCGGCGCGCGCACCGGGCCGGAGCACGCCGACGGCCCCGTCGCCGGTGTCGCGCCGCAGCGCCCGCGCCCCGCCGAGGGTGGCGGCGCGGATCGCTTCGGGCACGGTCATCCGCATCTGGAGCACGGCGGTGGTGACGCAGAACGCCATGGACGTGGTGTAGGAGGAGCCGGGGTTGCAGTTGGAGGCGAGCGCGACGGTCGCCCCGGCGTCGAGGAGTTCCCGCGCGGGCGGCAGCGGCTGCCGGGTGGAGAGGTCGCAGGCGGGCAGCAGGGTGGCGACGGTGCCGGATCCGGCGAGCGCGGCGATGTCCTCGGCTTCGAGGTGGGTGCAGTGGTCGACGCTGGCGGCGCCGAGTTCGACGGCGAGCCGCACGCCGGGTCCGGGCCCGAGCTGGTTGCCGTGCACGCGCAGCCCGAGTCCGCGGTCGGCGGCGGCGCGCAGCACCCGCCGGGTCTGCTCGGCGTCGAAGGCGCCCCGTTCGCAGAACGCGTCGCACCAGCGCACGTGGGGTGCGACGGCGTCGAGCATGTCGCCGCGGACGAGGTCGAGGTAGCGGTCGGGGTCTTCGCCGGGCGGCACGAGGTGCGCGCCGAGGAAGGTGACGTCGTCGGCTTCGGTGGCGGCGATGCGGGCGGCGCGGAGTTCGTCGGCGACGGTGAGCCCGTACCCGGTCTTGGTCTCGACGCAGGTGGTGCCGTTCCACGCGGCTTCGTCGAGGTGGCGGCGCAGGTTGGCGCGGAGTTCGTCGTCGGTGGCGGCGCGGGTGGCGTCGACGGTGAGGGCGATGCCGCCCGCGGCGTAGGGCTCGCCGTTCGTGCGGGCGGTGAACTCGTCGGTGCGGTCGCCGGCGAACAGCAGGTGGGTGTGGCTGTCGACCCAGCCGGGCAGCACGGCGCGGCCGTCGATGTCGAGAGCCTGGTCGGCGGCGGGTGCGCGGTGGGCGGGTCCGACCCAGGCGATGCGGTCGCCGTCGAGGACGAGCGCGGCGCCGCCGGGGGTGCCGAGCTCGTCGTCGTTCGTGGTGAGTTCGCCGATGCCGGTGATGGCGGTGCTGGTCATGGTGTTCCGTCCGCGTCGGTGGTCAGCTGAGTTCGGCGAGCACCCGCCGGAGGCGCCGGGCCGGGTCGGGCACGTGTTCGTGGGCGCGGTCGCGGACGATGGCGCGGCCGTGGGCGATGACGTCCCGGATCACGTCGCCGCGGGCGGCGGTGGGCACGCCGCCCAGGGGGACGCCGGCGAGGCGGGGCCCGGCGAGGTCGAGCGCGTCGAGGTCGGCGCGCTGCCCGGGTGCGATGCGTCCGGCGTCGAGCCAGCCGAGGGCGCGGTGCCCGTTCGTGGTGGCCATGTCGAGCAGCCGCGGGGTGTCGAAGTGCCCGCGGGTTTCGGCGCGCAGCCGTTGTCCTGCTTCGACGGCGTGGGCTTCGGCGAGCAGGTCGATGGTGGAGTGCCCGTCGCTGCCGAGGGACAGCGGACTGCCCGCGTCGTGCAGCGCGCGGGCGGGTCCGATGCCGTCGCCGAGGTCGGCCTCGGTGCTGGGGCACAGGCAGCTGCCGGTGCCGGTGTCGCCGAGCAGTCGCAGGTCGTGCTCGGTGAGGTGGGTGGCGTGCACGGCGGTGGTGCGGGGGCCGAGGGCGCCGTGCTCGTGGAGGAGTTCGGTCGGGGTGCGGCCGTGGGCGGCGCGGCAGGCGTCGTTCTCGGCGCGTTGTTCGGACAGGTGCACGTGCAGCGGGGTACCGCCGCGCTGCGCCCAGCCGACGAGGTGCGGGATCTGCCCGGCGGGGACGGCGCGCACGGAGTGCACGGCGGCGCCGAGGCGCACCCGGCCGCAGTCGACGCGGAACCGGTCGACGCGGTCGGCCCAGGCGGTGGCGTCGCCGTCGCTGAACCGCAGCTGCACGCCTTCGGCGGGGGTGTCGAAGCCGCCGGTGAGGTAGCAGGTGTCGAGGAGGGTGAGCCGGATCCCGGCGTCGTGGGCGGCTTGGGCGAGCGCGGCGCTCATCGCGTTGGGGTCGTCGTAGCGGCCGCCGCCGGGCGGGTGGTGCAGGTAGTGGAATTCGCCGACGCAGGTGATCCCGGCGAGCGCCATCTCGGTGTAGGTGGCGGTGGCGAGCCGCAGGTAGCTGTCGGGGTCGAGCCGTCCGGCGAGCGCGTACATCTGCTCGCGCCAGGTCCAGAAGGTCCCGCGTCCGGTGGCGCGCCCGCGGAGCCCGCGGTGGAAGGCGTGCGAGTGGGCGTTGGCGAGGCCGGGGATGACGAGCCCGGGCAGCCGGGTGGCTCCGGGGGGCGGGTCGTCGGTGCGGGTGACGGCGGTGACGGTGGTGCCGTCGACGTCGACGAGCACGCCGGCCTGCGGCCCGTCGTCGAGCCAGGCGTGTTCGCACCAGTAGGTCATGCGGTCCACCTCCGGAGGACGTCGGCGAGCGCCGTGGTGCCTGCGGCGCAGTCGTCGGGTTCGGCGTGCTCCTCGGGTGCGTGGCTGACGCCGGTGGGGTTGCGGACGAACAGCATGGCCGTGGGCGCGTGGGCGGCGAGGACTCCGGCGTCGTGCCCGGCTCCGGTGGGCAGCACGGGAGCGTCGTCGAGCTGGGCGCGGAGTTCGTCGCGGAGCCCGGGGTCGAAGTGCACGGTGTCGCCGTAGGACTCTTCGGTGATCTCGACGGTGCAGCCTTCGTCGTGGGCGTGCTCGTGGGCGTGCCGGGCGATCTCGTCGACGAGGGCCCGGGCGGCGGGGTGCAGCGGGGCTCGGGCGTCCAGCCACAGGTCCACCGCGGAGGCGATGACGTTGGTGCCGCCGGGGGTGGCTTCGACGCGGCCGACGGTGGCGCGGGCCTGCTCGCGGGCGGCGGCGTCGCGGCGGGCGGCGAGCACGGTGCGGGCGGCGGGGATCATGGGGTCGCGGCGGTCGCCGATCGGGGTGGCTCCGGCGTGGTTGCCTCCGCCGCGGAACCGGAACCGCCGCAGCACGTGCGCGAGGATGCTGTCGGCGACGGCGACGGGCCGGTGCAGGTCGATGAGGCCCTTGCCCTGTTCGACGTGCAGTTCCACCAGGCGTCCGATGCGCCGCAGCGCCGCGTCGTCGCGCCCGGCGCGTTCCGGGTCGTGCCCGGCGGCGCGCATCGCTTCGGCGAAGGTGGTGCCGTCGGGGTCGCGCAGCGCACAGGCGGCGTCGCGGCTGATGCCGCCGCTGAGCAGCCGGGAACCGAGGCACGGTACCCCGAACCGGCCGCCTTCCTCTTCGGCGAACGCGACGACGGCGAGCGGTCGCCGCGGCCGGAACCCGCTGTCGCGCAACGACTCCACGGCGGCGAGCGCGGACACCACGCCGAGCGGCCCGTCGAAGGCCCCGCCGCCGGGCACCGAGTCGAGGTGGCTGGCGGTGACGACGGCGTCGTCACCGGGTTCTCCCCACCACGCCCACAGGTTCGCGTTGCGGTCGGTCTCGACCTGCAGGCCGCGACGCCCGGCCTGTTCGGCGAACCACTCGCGGAGTTCGCGTTCCCCGCGGTCGAAGACGTGCCGGGAGTAGCCGCCGCGGCGCCGGTCGCGGCCGACGTCGTCGAGCTCGGCGAGCAGCCGGGACGTGCTCATCGCCCCTCCCCCGCGATCGGCAGCCGCAGCCCGCGTTCGGCGGCCACGTCGCGGGCGCGGTCGTAGCCGGCGTCGGCGTGCCGCAGCACCCCGGTGCCGGGGTCGTTGGTCAGGACGCGTTCGAGCTTGCGGGCGGCGAGCTCGGTGCCGTCGGCGACGGTGACCTGCCCGGCGTGCAGCGAGCGGCCCATGCCGACGCCGCCACCCTGGTGCACCGACACCCAGGTGGCGCCGGAAGAGGTGTTGACCAGCGCGTTGAGCAGCGGCCAGTCGGCGACGGCATCGGATCCGTCGGCCATCCCCTCGGTCTCCCGGTAGGGGGAGGCGACGGATCCGCTGTCGAGGTGGTCGCGGCCGAGCACGAGCGGCGCGGACACCTCGCCGGAGGCGACGAGTTCGTTGAACCGCAGCCCGGCGCGGTGCCGTTCGCCGTAGCCGAGCCAGCAGATCCGGGCGGGCAGCCCTTGGAACGCGACCTTCTCCCCGGCGAGCCGGATCCAGCGGGCCAGGTGCTCGTCCTCGCCGAACTCGTCGAGGATCGCGCGGTCGGTGGCGGCGATGTCGGCGGGGTCGCCGGACAGCGCGGCCCAGCGGAACGGGCCTTTGCCCTCGCAGAACAGCGGCCGCAGGTAGGCGGGCACGAAGCCGGGGTAGTCGAAGGCGCGCGCGTAGCCGGCTTCGGCGGCTTCGCCGCGCAGCGAGTTGCCGTAGTCGAAGACTTCGACGCCCGCGTCGAGGAAGCCGACCATCGCTTCGACGTGCTCGGCGATGGAGTCGCGGGCGCGGGTGGTGAACTCGTCGGGCTTCTGCGCCGCGTAGTCCGCCCAGTCGTCGAGGTCGACGCCGCGCGGCAGGTAGGACAGCGGGTCGTGCGCGGAGGTCTGGTCGGTGACGATGTCGGCGGGCACGCCGCGCCGCAGCAGTTCCGGCAGCACTTCGGCGGCGTTGCCGATGACGCCGATGGACACGGCGCGGCGCTGATCGCGAGCGGCGACGGCCTGCTCGACGGCGTCGTCGAGGTCGTCGGCGAGCACGTCGAGGTAGCGGTGCTGCACGCGGCGGCGGGCGCGTTCGGGGTCGCATTCGACGACGAGCGCGGCGCCGCCGTTCATGGTGACGGCGAGGGATTGCGCGCCGCCCATGCCGCCGAGTCCGGCGGTGACGGTGAGCGTTCCGGCGAGGCTGCCGCCGAAGCGCTTGGCGGCGACGGCGCCGAACGTCTCGTAGGTGCCTTGCAGGATGCCCTGGGTGCCGATGTAGATCCACGATCCGGCGGTCATCTGCCCGTACATCATGAGCCCGAGCGCGTCGAGCCTGCGGTATTCGGGCCAGTTCGCCCAGTCCCCGACGAGGTTCGAGTTCGCCAGCAGCACCCGCGGTGCCCATTCGTGGGTGCGCAGCACGCCGACGGGTTTGCCGGACTGCACCAGCAGCGTCTCGTCCTCGGCGAGGGCGCGGAGCTCGGCGACGATGGCGTCGTAGCTGGCCCAGTTCCGGGCGGCGCGGCCGGTTCCGCCGTAGACGACGAGGTCGTCGGGGCGTTCGGCGACGTCCGGGTCGAGGTTGTTCTGCAGCATCCGCAGCGGTGCTTCGGTGCTCCAGGAGCGGGCGGTGCGGGTGGTGCCGCGCGCCGCGCGCACGGGCCGGGGTCCGGTGCTCATGCTCAGCCTCCCAGGTGGTTCTGCACGGTGGTGTTGACGGCACCGGAGCGCAGCAGCGCTTCGGTCTCGGCGATCTGCGGGGCGAGGTGCGCGTCGGGTCCGGGCCCCGGCACGCGGGTGCGCAGCAGGTCCCGGGCGGCGGCGGTGCCGGGCGCGGGTGCGAGCGGGGCGCGCAGGTCGAGGGCGCGGGCGGCGGTGAGCAGTTCGACGGCGAGCACGGTGCGCAGCCCGTCGAGGGCGCGGCGCAGCTTGCGGGCCGCCGCCCAGCCCATCGACACGTGGTCCTCCTGCATGGCGCTGGTGGGGATGGAGTCGACGGAGGCGGGCGCGGCGAGCCGTTTGAGCTCGGCGACGACTCCGGCCTGCGTGTAGTGCGCGATCATGTGCCCGGAGTCGACGCCGGGGTCGTCGGCGAGGAAGGCGGGCAGCCCGTGCGAGCGAGCCACGTCGAGCATCCGGTCGGTGCGGCGTTCGGCCATGCTCGCCACGTCGGCGAGCGGGATCGCCAGGTAGTCGAGGGCGTGCGCGAGCGGGGCGCCGTGGAAGTTGCCGTTGGATTCGACGCGGCCGTCGTCGAGGACGACGGGGTTGTCGATGGCGGCGGCGAGTTCGCGGTCGGCGACGGTCTCGGCGAACGCGACGGCGTCGGCGGCCGAGCCGTGCACCTGGGGTGCGCAGCGCAGCGAGTAGGCGTCCTGCACGCGGGTGCAGCCGGGGCCGCGGTGGCTGGCGACGATCTCGGATCCGGCGAGCAGCCGGTGGATGCGGTCGGCGGAGCGGGCCTGCCCGGGGTGCGGGCGCAGCGCGTGCAGGTCGGCGGCGAAGACCCGGTCGGTGCCCAGCAGCGCTTCGACGCTCATCGCGGCGGTGAGGTCGGCGATCTCCAGCAGTTCGGCGAGGTCGTGCAGCGCGAGCACCAGCATGCCGAGCATGCCGTCGGTGCCGTTGGTCAGCGACAGGCCTTCCTTCTCGGCGAGCACCACGGGTTCGATGCCGGCGTCGGCGAGCGCGTCGGCGGCGGGGCGGGTGGTCCCGTCCGGCGCGAGCACGTGGCCTTCGCCGGTGAGGGCGAGCGCGACGGCGGCGAGCGGCGCGAGGTCTCCGGAGCAGCCGAGGGAGCCGTGTTCGTGCACGACGGGCACGATGCCCGCGTTGAGCGCGGCGGCGAGGGCGCGGGCGGTGCTGAGCCGGGCGCCGGTGTGGCCGGTGCTGATGGTGCGCAGCCGCAGCAGCATCAGGGATCGCACCACTTCGGCTTCGACGGCGGGCCCGGCGCCGGCGGCGTGCGAGCGGACGAAGGACTGCTGCAGGGCGGTGCGCCGTTCGGCGGGGATGTGCCGGACGGCGAGCGCGCCGAACCCGGTGGAGACGCCGTAGGTGGGTTCCTCGGCGGCGGCGAGCGCGTCGATGTGCCTGCGGGTGCCTTCGACGGCGCGTTCGGTGTCGGGGTCGAGCTCGACGGCGGTGCCGCCGCGGGCGATGTCGACGACCTGCTGCCGGGTCAGCTCGCCGGCCACCAACTTGTGCACGTGTCGCATTCCTCCATGTCACACGGGTGCGGCGCGGCGCAGAAGCCCGGTTAGGGTGGTTCCGTCTGGGATTCCAGACGTCGCGGGGAGGTCCGGTGGGAGCCAGCAGCGAGGTGCCCGCGCTGCGGCGCGGGCTGGCGATCTTGACGGCGATGGCGGGCCGGGCGGCGCCGGTGTCGGCGGGGGCGCTGGCGCGGGAGCTGGGGTTGCCGCGGTCGACGACGTACCACTTGCTGGCGGAGCTGGTGGCGGCCGGTTTCGTGGTGCGGTTGCCGGAGGAGCGCCGGTTCGCGCTGGGGGTGGCGGCGTTCGAGCTGGGTTCGGCGTACTTGCGCGCCGATCCGCTGGAGCGGTTGGCGAGCCCGGTGCTGCGCAGGCTGGTGGACGAGGTGGGGTGCACCGCGCACCTGGGGGTGCTGCACGGTGGTGAGCTGCTGTACCTGCTGCAGCAGCGCCCGTCGCGGGCGCAGACGCTGGTCACCGATGTGGGGGTGCGGTTGCCCGCGCACTTGACGGCGTCGGGGCGGGCGATGTTGGCGCACCTGCCTGCCGCGCAGGTGCGGGCGTCGTTCCCGGCGGGGTTCGCGAGCCGCACCGAGCGGGGGCCGCGGACGTTGCCGGAGTTGCGCCGCGTGCTGGACGCGGAGCGCCGCCTGGGTTGGGCGGTGGAGGACGGGCACGTGACCGGCGGGTTCGCTTCGGTGGCGTGCCCGGTGTTCGGGCCGGACCGGTGGCCGTCGGCGGCGATCAGCGTGACGTTCCGGCACGTGTGCGAACCGGCTGGGCGTACGAGTTGCGGTGCGACCTGGCCGGAGCTCGCCGACAAGGTGCGGATTGCAGCCGAGGACCTGACCGGGCGAATCGATGGGCGCCGCTAAAATCGCTTCGGGCGCCGTCACGCTATCACCGATCGTCGTCACGCGGAGACGTCGAGAACAGCGATATGCCCGGCCCCCTCCGAAGAATGGGGGCCGGGCATCTCCCACCTCGAAGAGGCGGCACTGTCAGCCCTCGGTGTTGCCGATGCCGGTCTCAGCGCCCGAACCGCCACCGTCGCCGCCGTTGGCGGCGGAGCACGAACCCGAGCCCAGGATGCCGATGCCGCAGAGCAGGTTCAGGCCGGTGCCACCAGCGCCCCCGGCGCCCCCGTCACCGGACTCGCTGGTGACGACCGGGTCGTCGTGCCCACCGGCGAACGCCGTCGTGGAGCCGGCACCGAACAGAGCCACGGCGACCGCGGCCGCACCAAGGAGGCGAGTAGAAGTACGCATGCGAGATTTCCCCTCGTTGTTGCTGAATCGGATTCAACCGAGCCACCCGAGAAGGACGAGGTTCGAACCTCTCGGTGATCGGCGACAAAACCATCGCACCGACCTCGCTCTCCTGCATCTTCAGTAGCACTAAAGTGGTTTAGAAGTAACCCGTTCGTTTAAACAGCGGCGGTGCGACGAGCGGCTTCACCCGCAAAGACGCACGATCAACGATTTCCTGTCGACAAATATTCGATCTTCACTCCGGACTGATGACCGTCGGCGGCGATTGACCGATTCGCTTCGCGGCCCGCGCGCGAGCCAGGCCGCCACCCGCTGAACGACCGAGCGATCGGGCGACGGCGTTCCGCATGGTCGTCCAGGTTCGCGAGATCGCCGATCTTCATTGCGCTGAACGTCGAGAACAGCGATGTGCCCGGACCCCTCGAAAGGGATCCGGGCACTTCTTTCCCGCGGCGGAAAGGTCGAGCTGTCAGCCCTCGGTGTTGCCGATGCCGGTCTCAGCGCCCGAACCGCCACCGTCCCCGCCATCGGAGGCGGAGCACGAGCCCGAGCCCAGAACGCCGAGGCCGCAGAGCACATTCACCCCGATGCCACCAGAGCCACCGGCACCCCCGTCACCGGACTCGCTGGAGACAGCCGGGTCGTCGTGCCCACCGGCGAACGCCGTCGTGGAGCCGGCACCGAGCAGAGCCACGGCGACCGCGGCCGCACCAAGGAGGCGAGTAGAAGTACGCATGCGAGATTTCCCCTCGTTGTTGCTGAATCGGATTCAACCGAGCCACCCGAGAAGGACGAGGTTCGAACCTCTCGGTGATCGGCGACAAAACCATCGCACCGATCCCGAACTCCAGCACTTCCAGTAGCGCAAAAGTGGGCCGCGCCCCACACCATGGTTGACCGCGTCACGCTGCGTCGACCGGTTGCTCGCACGATGCGGCGACACCGGGCGAGCCCGAAAGGGAATCAGATTTCGCCAGCAGCCGGAGTGGATCAGCGCGGAGCGCACGCTCCTCCGGCCGCCGGGACGCGCCGAGGGGTGTCACGCACCCACTGCGGCGACGAATTCCTTGGCGAGATCGGTGGGATTGGCCTTGTCGACTTCGAGCCGCCGGTTGAGCTCGGTGAGGTCCTCGGTGCTCAGCGCCCGCGACACCCGGTCGATCGCCTCGGCCTGCGGCGGGGTCAGCCTGCCCTCGCCGACCAGCGGCACCACGTGCTGGGCCGGGAACATGTCGCGGGTGTCCCGCAGCGGCACCAGGTCGTTCGCGGCGATCTGCGAGGACGTGGTGAACAGGTTCGCGACCTGCACGGTGTCGCCGGTGAGCGCGTCCACGGTGACGGTGCCCGCTTCGAGGTTGCGGATCTCCGCGAAGGTGCAGCCGTAGACCTCGGCGATGCGCTGCTCCCACCGCGTCTTCCACTCGGCGGGGGCGCCGAGCACGAATTCGCCGCAGCGCGGCCCGAGGTCCTCCAGCGTGCCGATGCCGCTGTCGGCGGTGCGGCGGGTCACGGTGAGCACGTCGGAATCCTCGGCGGGCGCCTGGTCGAGGACGTCCAGCCCGGGCGGCAGCTTCCGCCGCAGGGCGTCGTAGACCTGCCCCGATTCGGTGGCGGGATCGTTCTCGTCGACGTACTGCAGCAGGTTGCCGGTGTAGTCGGGCATCACCGACAGCTCGCCCTGGGCGACGGCGTTGACGTAGGTCTCGCGCGCCCCGATGCGGGGTTTGGTGTCGACGTCGGCGCCGGTGCGCCGCAGCGCCTCGGCGTAGATCTCCATCACGAGTTCGCTCTCGGTGAAGTCGGCGGAGCCGACGACCAGCGCCCCGTTCGTGCCGTCCCCGGCCTGGAACGGGTCGCCGCCGCAGCCCGCGACCCCGACCAACGCCAAGCCGGCCAGCGCCAGCGCTCCCCATCGCTTCACGGCGTGCTTCTTCCCGTCGCAGTGGACACGTGTTCAGCCGGTGCTCGTGGCGGCTGCAGGCGGGCCGCTGCGGATGCCGCGCGGCGTGACGGCTCGCGAGAGCCTGCTCAGCAGCACGTCGAGCAGTACCGCCAGCAGCGCGATGCACAGCGCCGCGGCGAGCGTCTGGCCGTAGTCGTAGGTCTTGATGCCTTCGAGCAGGATGCTGCCGAGCCCGCCGAGGCCCACGTACGCGGCGACGGAGGCGGTGGCCACGACCTGCAGCATCGCGGTGCGCACCCCGCCGAACAGCAGCGGCGCTGCGTTCGGCAGCTCCACCTGCCACAGCTGCTGCATCGGGGTCATGCCCATGCCCTTGGCGGCGTCGCGCACCTCGGCGGGCACGCTCTGCACCCCGGCGTAGGCGCCGGAGAGCACCGCGGGGATCGCCAGGATCACCAGCCCGGCCAGCGTGGGCGCCTCGCCGATGCCCGCGACGAGCACGAACAGGGTGACCAGGCCGAGCGTCGGCAGCGCCCGCAGCGAGTTGCTGAGCACGACGACGGTGGCGCCGCCGCGGCCGGTGTGCCCGATCCACAGCCCGATCGGCATCGCGATGATCGAGGCGCACAGCACCGACAGCACGCAGTAGTACAGGTGCCTGCCCGTCTGGGCGAGCAGCCCGGTGGAGGACAGCCAGTGCTCCGGGTCCGACAACCAGGCGACCAGCTCGTTGATGATCATGTCAGCGTCCCCCCGCGCTCGCCCGCTGCCACGGGGTGCACAGCCTGCGCAGCGCCACGATCAGCAGGTCCCCGACCATCGCCAGCGCGAGCGTGAGCACCACGCCGATCAGGATCGGAGTCAGGTAGTCCCGCTGGAACCCGTCGGTGAACAACCGGCCGAGCCCGCCGATGCCGATCAGCGCGCCGACGCTGACGAGGCTGACGTTGCTGACCGAGGCGACCCGCAGCGAGGTGCTCAGCACCGGCAGCGCCAGCGGCACCTCGACGGCGAAGAACCGGCGGCGCGGCCGGTAGCCGAGGGCGGTGGCGGCGGTGACGACGTGCTCGGGCACCGAGTCGAGACCTTCCATCACGGGTCGCACCAGCAGCGCCGCGTTGTAGATGGTCAGCGCGATGACCACGTTGATCGCGGCGGTCGCACCGGTCCCGATCACCACGGGGATGATCACGAACAGGGCCAGCGAGGGGATCGTGTAGAGCACGTTCATCGAGCCCAGCAGCACTCCGCGCAGCTTCGGCGCCCGCTGCGCGAGCCGCCCGGCGGGCACCGCCAGCAACGCGCCCAGCACCAGCGGCACCAGCGCGAGGTAGATGTGCTGCCCGAGGGATTCCAGCACCACCTCGCGGTTGCTGGGGCTGGAGAAGTAGTGCGCGAGCTCGTCGATCACGGCCGCTCCCCGCGCCCGGCCTCGATGACGTCGAGCACGTGCCGGGCGCCGACGACGCCGACGTACCCGCCGTCCTCGTCGACGACGACGCCGAGCCCGGACGGCGCGGACAGCGCCGCGTCCAGCGCGCCGCGCAGCGCCGTCCCGCGGGTGTGCAGCGAGCCGCCCGCGACCAGCACGTCCTCGGTGAGGGGTTCGTCCGCGGTGGTGCGCGGCGGCAGCCAGCCGCGGGGCCTGCGGTCGGCGTCGAGGACGAGCACCCACTCGTCGCCGGTGCGGCCGGGGACGTCGCCGAGGGAAACGGTGCGGACCTCGCCGGGTTCGATCCCACCGCCGTCGGCGAACGACAGCCGCCGGTAGCCGCGGTCGCGCCCGATGAAGGAGGTGACGAAGTCGTCGGCGGGCCGGGCGAGCAGCTCGTCGGGTGCGGCGTACTGGGCGACGTGCCCGCCGGTGCGCAGCACGGCGACCTTCTCGCCGAGCTTCACCGCCTCGTCGATGTCGTGGGTGACGAACAGGACGGTCTTGCCGAGTTCGCCCTGCAACCGCAGCAGCTCGTCCTGCAGCCCTTCGCGGACCACGGGGTCGACGGCGCTGAACGGCTCGTCCATCAGCAGCACCGGCGGATCGGCGGCGAGGGCACGGGCCACGCCGACGCGCTGCTGCTGGCCGCCGGAGAGCTGCGCCGGGTAGCGGTCGCCGAGCGAGGCCGGCAGCCCCACCAGGTCCAGCAGTTCCTGCGCGCGCCGCCGGGTGTCGCGGCGGGAACCGCGGAACAGCCTCGGCACGGTGGCGATGTTGTCCAGCACGGAGCGGTGCGGGAACAGCCCGGCCTGCTGGATGACGTAGCCGATGCCGCGGCGCAGCACCGCCGGGTCGGCGTCGCGCACGTCCCGCCCGTCCACGAGCACGGTGCCCGCGCTCGGGTCGATCATGCGGTTCACCATGCGCAGCAAGGTGGTCTTCCCGCAGCCGGACGGACCGACGAGCACGGTGATCGTGCCCGCCTCGACCGCCAGGTCCACGTCGTCGACCGCGACCGCGCCCCCGGGATATTCCTTGCGCACGGATCGGAACTCGATCAACCGAGCCCCCTCGGATCACCGACAGTCACTTGCCGACCGCCGCAAACCTGGCCGACCCTAACTCGAACGCCGGAACGACGCGATGACCCACGACTCTCACGTGATCTTTTCCGCCGCTGCCAACAGCCGCTTCCCACGATCCGGGAGATCTGGTCCCCCGACGGAGATCCCGGCGCCCCGTCCCCCGCTCCGGCCATCATCACCC
>NZ_JAIUJZ010000079.1:0-8070 GCF_020176775.1 Saccharopolyspora sp. 6M | reverse complement strand
CTCCGCCCCCCCCGGCCGGCCCCCCCCCCCCCCCCGGCGCCCCGGGGGGGGGGGGCGGGGCGCGGGGGGGGGGCCGGGGGGGGGGGGGGGGCCCCCCCCCGGCGGCCCCCGGGGGGGGCCCCCCCCACCTCGGTGCTCCGCGAACCGAGTTCGGCAACAGTCGAGTTCAGTCCCCGATGACGACCTTGCCGATCGTGTCCTTGGTGGCGAAGTGGGTGAACGCGTCGGGGGCTTCGTCGAAGGGGAAGGCCCGGTCGATGAGCGGGTGCAGCCGGTGCTGTTCGAGGACGCGGATCATCCGTTCGAAGTCGCTGCGGCTGCCGACCGCGATGGCCCGCAGCGTCGCCCCGCGGCCCAGGAACGCCCCGAGGTCCAGGCCCGCCCCGTCGGCGAGGTTCCCGACCAGCGAGATCAGCCCGCCGTGGGCGAGGGCGCGCAGCGACTGCCCGATGGTCCCGGCCCCACCGATCTCCACCACCCGGTCCACGCCGCGTCCCCCGGTGCGCGCCCGCACCTCGTCGCCCCATTCCGGGACGGCGGTGCGGTCGACGACCTCGGTGGCCCCGAGCTCGCGCAGCCACCGCGCCTTCACCGGGCCGGACGTGGTGATCAGCACCCGCGCCCCGGCCAGGCGGGCGAACTGCAGCGCGAACATGGAGACGCCGCCGGAGCCCTGCAGCAGCACCGAGTCACCGGCACCGATGCCGTCGAGCGCGGAGAACGCGGTGAGCGCGGCGCAGGGCAGCGTCGCGGCCTCCTCGAACGACAGGTGTTCCGGCACCGGTAGCACGGAGTGCTCGGCGACGGCGACGTGCTCGGCGAGCCATCCGTCGCGCTGCACCCCGTACAGCTCGCCCCAGCCGTCGAGCGTCCCGTGCAGCCACTCCGGGTGGAAGGTGCTCATCACCCGGTCCCCCACCTGGAAGCGGCGCACCCCCGCGCCGACCGCGTCGACGGTGCCCGCGGCGTCGGACAGCGGGATCCGCCCGGGCGGCACCGGCATCGAGTAGCGCCCTGCCACGATCCGCAGGTCGCGGGCGTTGATCGAGCGGGCCCGGACCCGCACCAGCACCTCCCCGGCGGCCGGGGTCGGCACCGGGCGTTCCCGCGGCCGGAGCGGTCCGCCGTCCCCGGACACCTCGAACGTGCGCATCAGTCGTCCCATGCCCTCGACCGTAGACCGGCACCGCTGGACGGCACGTACCCTTCCGTCCATGATTCGGTGCAGTTCGTCCAGGGGCGGCGCGTGGACCCGGTAGACGACCTCCTCGCCACCATGCGGATCGAGGAGTCCCGGTACGTGCGGATGGCGGCGCGCGCGCCGTGGGGCATCGCGTTCCGCTCCCGGCAGGTGGCGCGGCTGGTGCTGATCACGACCGGATCGTGCTGGCTGACCGGGGCGAGCCTGCCCGAGCCGGTGCGGCTGACCGCGGACGACTGCGTCCTGGTGCGCGCGGGCACCGAGTTCGCGCTGCAGGACGAGCCGGGGCGCCCGCTGGTGGACTGCGAGGGCGCGGTCCGGTTCGGCGGGGACGGGGAGCTCACCGAACTGGTGTCCGCCCGGTTCAGCTTCGACGCGGTCGCCGCGGACGCGCTGTTCGGGCTGCTGCCGCCGCTGTTCCGGCTGCGCCTGGACACGGTGGCCGGCGAGCTGCTGCGCGGCACGTTCGACCTGATCGCGCGGGAGTCCGCGGCGGCGGGGCTCGGCTCCGGGTTCGTCACGAGCCGCCTGTCCGACGTGCTGTTCGTGCAGGCGGTGCGCGCCTGCTGCGCGGACGTCGGCGGCGGCACCGTCGGCTGGGTCGCGGCGCTGCGGGATCCGCGGCTGGCCGGTGCGGTGCGGGCGCTGCACGCGGACCTGGCGCACCCGTGGACGGTGCGGTCGCTGGCGCAGGTGGCCGGGATGTCGCGGTCGGCGTTCGCGGCGCTGTTCAAGGAGCGGACCGGCGACACGCCGCTGAGCTACCTGGCGGCGTGGCGGACGTACCGCGCGAAGGCGCTGCTGCGGGAGACCTCGTTGAGCGTGCAGGAGATCGCGGTGCGCGTCGGCCACCCCACCGGCACCGCGCTGAGCCGCGCGTTCCTGCGCCGCGAAGGCGTCTCCCCCACCACGTGGCGCGCGACCCGCACGCGGTGAACGGCCCGCCTCCCCGCGGAACGGACCGCTCGCCGGAGGCGGTCCCCGCTCGGGCCGATCACCTGCGGCGATCAGCAGGCCGAACGGCTCGCACGACCGGTCGGGCGGGCCGTTCAGCCGGGGTGATCAGCGCGTCGCGACCACCGGGGCCGGGTCGTCCTGGAGGTCCCAGCGGCGGCGGCGCAGCACCACCGGCACCTGGTCCCCGCGGTCCTGCGCGGTGAGCACGGCCGCGCGCACCCGGCGCCACCACACCGCGGTGCGGAACGCGCTCAGCAACAGCACCACGACGAGCGCGAGCAGCGCCACCCGGTACCCGCCGCCCGCCAGCTGCAGCACCAGGCCGACGGCGAGCACGCTGAGCGCGGTGGCGCTGTGCCCGCCGACGTTGGCGATGCCGGTGGCGGTGCCCACCTGGCTGATCGGGTTGTAGTCGCGGACCAGCGCGAACGCGACGCTGGAGACGGGCCCGCCCATCGCGAACACCAGGAACGCCCCGCACACCACGGGCAGCGGCGGCCGCGCGAAGCTCAGCAGCACCAGCCAGGTCAGCCCGTTGGCCGCGAGGTAGCCGAGCACGAGCGGCATCCGGCAGGCGGGGAACCGCCCGATGATCGCGCCGACGAGCGGCCCGCCCGCGACCTGCCCGATGATCAGCAGGCTGAGCAGGACGCTCGCGGTGGCGGGCGGCACGCCGACGCCTTCGACCAGGTACGGGTAGCCCCACAGCAGGCTCAGCGCGTTGGGCACGAACATGGTGCCGAAGTGCGCCCAGAACGCGAGCCGGGTTCCCGGGATCGCCCACGCCGAGCGCACCTTCCGCAGGATGGCGCCGGCGTCCTCGGCGCCGGAGGTGGTGCCGGGCACATCGCGCACCACGCCGGTCGTCACGCCCGCATAGGCGGCGGTGATCGCGCCGACGAGCAGGAACGTCCACGTCCAGCCGAGGGCCCCGAGCAGCGCGGTCAGCGGGAAGGTGGCGGCGACGCCGCCGAGCGCGCCCGCCGCGGCGGACAAGGTGGCGACGAGCGCGTACTGGCGGGCGGAGAACCGGGTGGCCACGAGCCGCAGGATGCTCACCCAGGTCAGCGCGTCACCGACGCCGAGCACGCCGCGCGCCAGCAGCCCCATCGGGTAGGAGGTGGCGAGAGCGAACAGCAGCTGCCCGCAGCCGAGCAGCAGCACCGCGGCGGTGAGCACGCGACGGGACCCGAACCGGTCCACCAGGAGCCCGGTGGGGATCTGCATGGCGGCGTAGATCCCGACCTGCAGCACGGTGAACGCGCTCAACGCGGCGGGCCCGACCTCGAACCGGTCGATGGCGAGCGGGCCGGCGACGCCGAGCGTTCCGCGGTGGAACACGGCCGCGAGGTAGGTGAGGACGGCGGCGCCCCAGATCAGCCACGCCTGCCGCGCCCCGCTTTCCGCTGATCGGGACGGCGGTGGGGTGCTGCCCGGGTTCGCCGAGGTGGCGGCCACTCGGGTGATCGGTGGCGGTGCCCCGCCGCTGCGATCACGGTCGTCCGATTGCCGACTCTCCGGTCGGTCGCCTGCCACGTCGTGCCCCTTCCGCGCTTTTTCCGGTTCCGCACTCATCGTCGTCGGCCGAGCGCGAGAAGTTAGCGCCCGAAAGCGTGGAATCCGCCACAGTGACCATCCACAGTGGACACAACGTGGTCCGGTCCGCCCAGACGCGCACCGCATCCGCCCGAACCCGCTGGCCCGCGGGGACCTCCGCCCCGTCCCGGCGGCGAGCGGGGACGCGACCGCATCCCAGCATCCGGGACGAGGTGGGCATCGACACCGGTTCGTTGACAGCGGTGGCGGCCGTTCCTAGCGTCGTCGCGTGCGACCGGCCCTGCTCACCTCGCGCCACCACGTGGATCTGCTGCGGGTGGCGTCCGCGGCCTGTTCGGACTCCTGACCGCCCCCGCACCGGCCGCGCCCGCGCGCCGCACCCCGCCGCAGCCAGGAGTCCGCCGAGCATGACCACCGCCCTGACCGAGCCGGCCGAGCACGGCTCGTCGGCGAAGAACGTCCGCACCGTCATCACGTCGAGCCTCATCGGCACGACCGTCGAGTGGTACGACTTCTTCCTGTACAGCACCGCCGCCAGCCTGGTGTTCGACAAGCTGTTCTTCCCGACCGCCGATCCGGCCGTCGGCACGATGCTGGCGTTCACCACCTTCTTCGTCGGGTTCGTGGCCCGGCCGCTGGGCGGCGTGCTGTTCGGCCACATCGGCGACCGCATCGGCCGCAAGCGCACCCTCGTCACCACGATGGTCGTGATGGGGCTGGCCACGGCGGCGATGGGCGCGCTGCCGACCTACGAGCAGGTGGGCATGTGGGCGCCGCTGCTGCTGGTGCTGCTGCGGCTGTTCCAGGGCCTGGCGATCGGTGGCGAGTGGGCCGGGGCGGTGCTGATGGCCGTCGAGTACGCGCCACCCGGCAAGCGCTCGTCCTACGGTTCCTGGCCGCAGGTGGGCCTCGCGCTCGGCCTCGGCCTGGGCACCGGGTTGTTCGCGCTGCTGGGCAACGTGCTCGACGACGAGCAGTTCCTCGGCTACGGCTGGCGGATCGCGTTCGGGCTGAGCCTGGTGCTGGTGCTGGTCGGCCTGGTGATCCGGCTGCGGGTGGCGGAGACGCCCGCGTTCCAGCAGATGCGGGAGTTGCAGGGCACCGCGCGGGTGCCGTTCCTGGAGCTGTTCCGGGACCGGGCGACCCGCCGCAACACGGTGCTGGGCCTGCTGTCGCGGTACTCGGAGGGCGCGGCGTTCAACACCTGGGCGGTGTTCTTCCTGACCTACGCGACCGGCACGCTCGGCCTGCCGCGCAACGACGTGCTCATCGGCGTGATGGCGGCGGCGCTGGTGCTGGCCGTGCTGATCCCCGTGGTGGGGCGGATCGGCGACCGGCGTTCCCCGCGGCTGCTGTACGCGCTCGGCTCGGCGCTGTTCGCGCTGTCGGTGTACCCGGCGTTCCTGGCGTTCCAGCTGCGCAGCCCGCTGCTGACCGGCGTGGTGATCGTGCTGGTGCTGGGCGTGGTGCACTCGGTGATCTACGCGCCGCAGGGCACGTTCTACGCCCAGCTGTCGCCGGTGCGGCTGCGCTACACCGGCATGTCGTTCATCTACCAGTTCTCCGGGATCTACGCCTCGGGCCTCACGCCGCTGATCGTCACGGCGCTGCTCGCGGCGGGCGACGGCACCCCGTGGCTGGCGTGCGGCTACCTGGTCGCGACGGGCGCGATCGGAGCGACGGCGACCCTGCTGCTCCGCCGCGAAGACCTCCACTTCACCACCGGGCGGTGATCAGCGGCGGAAGCCGTCCTGCTTCACGCGCTCGATGAAGCCGCCGAACACCGCATCGGACAGCCGGAGGTGCGCTCCCGCCGGGTCCTTGGAGTCGCGGACCGCCGGGAACCCACCCCGTCGAGCGGTCTCGACGCAGTTGCTGCCCTGAGCGCTCCGCGACGACTTCTTCCACCCCGCGTCGGACACGCCCTGCTCCTCACTGACGACGTCGGAACTCGTCGGCCCGTTCACGCACCAACGCCACCGATTGATCAACATCCAGAGCAGAGTGGTGCAATTCGCCGAACAGCCTGGACAGCTCTGAGGTCTCCCTCGAACTGTCCACGATCCGGCCGCTCAGCGGTGTGTCCACGAATGCGATGTCGCCGGTGTTCGCGGGGAATCGCACGACGGCGAAAGACCCCTGCGGACCGATGTGCGCACCGGCGTCGAACGCCAGCACTTGAAGGACGACGTTGTCCTTCGCCGCGTGCTCCAGCAGGGCATCCAGCTGGGCGCTCATCGTGGCCACATCTCCGACGACCCGGTGCAGCGGTTCCGGGCTAGCTCCGGACGAAGGAGAGCTCGACGGACGCCAAGAACTGCTCGACGTCGGCCAGCTGCCAGCCGATCGGGGCGAGCGCCTTCTCGATCCGCTCGATCTCGCGGCGCACCTGCCGCATCGACGTTCGCCGGAGGTTCACGTCGAAACCGGCGACGAACACCGGCCTCCCCGCCTCGTGGTCCCGCCTCGCTTCCGACACGAGCTTCGACATGTAGTAGGCGTGCAGCAACCCCACGACGTCCTCCCCAGAACGAGCGGGCGAGTCCACGGCGAACACCTCCGCGCGCCCGATGTTCGAACCGTACGGAGGAACGTCCGGCACGAACACGCGTCCGCGCCGGATCTGCCGTGCGGGTCCGGATCTCCCGGCGAAATCCGGCGCTCGGCGAACCGGATCGCGCGGCGAAGCAGACCACCCGCCGAAGGGGATCACCCGGCGAAGCCGATCAACCGCCCGAGCGGATCACCCACCGAACAAGATCATCCGGCGACCGGCTCACCCGCCCGAGCAGATCACGCGCCGAAGGGATCACCCGGCGAAGGGGATCACCGGCCGAGCAGATCACCCGGCGAAGGGGTCACTCCGCGAACGGGATCGCCTGCGCCGCAACGGGTTCCGGGGCGCCCGGGTGCCGCCACAGGCCCTTGCGCTCCAGGATCGGCAGCACGCCTTCGCCGAACCAGTACGCCTCCTCCAGGTGCGGGTGCCCGGAGAGCACGAACTCGTCCAGGCCCAGCGCCGCGTACTCCTCGATGCGGGACGCGACCTCCTCGTGGCTGCCGACGAGCGCGGTGCCCGCGCCGCCGCGCACCAGGCCCACCCCGGCCCACAGGTTCGGGTAGATCTCCAGGTCGTCGGACTTGCCGCCGTGCAGCTCCAGCATCCGCCGCTGGCCTTCCGACTCGCTGCGGGACAGGCCCTGCTGCACCTGCTCGATCGTCGCCGGGTCCAGCGCGTCCAGCAGCCGCCGTGCCTCCGCCCACGCCTGCTCCGAGGTGTCCCGGCTGATCACGTGCAGCCGGATGCCGAAGCGCGGCGTGCGGCCCTGCTCGGCGGCGAGCGACTTGATCCAGGCGATCTTCTCGGCGACCTTCGCCGGCGGCTCGCCCCACGTCAGGTACACGTCCGAGTGCTTCGCGGCGACCGCACCCGCCGCGGGCGAGGAACCGCCGAAGTAGACCTCCGGCACCGGGTCCGGCGTGCGGGTCAGCTCCGCGCCCTCCACCCGCACGTGCTCGCCGCTGAAGTCCACCCGCTCGCCGCGCCACAACGAGCGCACCACGTGCAGGAACTCGTCGGCGCGCGCGTAACGGCCCTCCTTGTCCAGGAAGTCGCCGTAGGCGCGTTGCTCGTGGCTCTCCCCGCCGGTGACGACGTTCAGCAGCAACCTGCCGCCGGAGTGCCGCTGGTAGGTCGCCGCCATCTGCGCGCCCAGGGTCGGCGACAGCAGGCCGGGCCGGAACGCCACCAGGAACTTCAGCCGCTCGGTGACCTCGGTGAGCATCGCCGTGGACAGCCACGCGTCCTCGCACCACGCGCCCGTCGGCGTCAGCGCGCCCTCGAAGCCCAGCTGCTCGGCGCTGCGCGCGATCTGCCCCAGGTAGGCCAGCGTCGCCGGGCGAGCCCCGCCCGCCGTGGAGGTCTTCACCCCGTGACCGCCGCCGACGAGGTAGCGGCTGTCGCCGTAGGTGGGCAGGAACCAGTGGAACGTGAGCGGCATCGGGCTTCTCCGGAACGGGTGCGAAGGAGGACGTCAGGGCGCGCTGCGGCGGGAACCGCCCGCGACGGGACGAAAACCCGGCGGCGGAACCCCGCGCGCGGGGCAGTGGCGTCAGCCGCGACAGCGCTGCGCCGCGACGCGCACGAAGTCCACGTGGCGGCGTCGGGTCAGCAGCGGCGGGATCACTTTTCCATCCGAGCAAAGGCCCTGTGCGCTGTCAATGAGTCCTTCTTCATGCCACCGGCCCGGGGGGGGGGGGGGGGGGGGGGGGGGGGGGCGCCCCCCCCCCCCCCCCGCCCCCCCCGCCGCCCCCCCCCCCCGCGCCCCGGCGCCCCCCCCCCGCCCGCGCGGGCC
>NZ_JAIUJZ010000078.1:0-44791 GCF_020176775.1 Saccharopolyspora sp. 6M | reverse complement strand
TTCTCATTTCCCCCGGTCCTCCCGGCGCCTGTGCCCTCTTTTTCCCTCGTGTCCCCGCCCGCCCGGGGGGGGGCGGGGGCGCGGGGGGGGCGGCCCCCCCCCGCCCCCCCCGCGGCCGCTAGTCCGCGACCGCCTGCTCGGCGTCCGGGACGACCAGCGGGTAGTGCCGCGCGAAGAACTCGCGGTAACCGGTCGGACGGTAGCCGATGAGGCGCTCCAGATCACCGGTGCTCGCCCCGAACTCACCGCGGTTGATCGCCGCGGTCCACTCCGCCATGAACTCGGCGAGGGAGCGGGGCACGCCCAGCTCGGCGATCAAGCCGTCGACGTAGTCCTCCGGCGCGACGGGCACGTGCGGCACGGGCGCGCCGTGGACCTCGCTCAGCGCGGCGGCGATCTCGCGGAACGAGCCGGATTCGCTGCCGCTGAGCGTGTAGGTCGTGTTCTCGTGGCCGTCCTCGGTGAGCACCGCCGCGCTCGCCGCCGCCAGGTCGCGCCGCAGGGCCGGCGCCACCGCGCCCGCGCCGTCGGGCACCCGCACCCCGTTCCGGTAGGGGTCGGCCCCCAGGTTCGTGCCCAGCACGTCGAGGAAGATCGGCTGCCGCAGGACCGTCCAGGTCAACCCCGAGGCCTGCAACGCCTGTTCGGCGAAGACGTCCGAGTCCGTGACACCGGGCTGCCGGACGTCCGAGCCTTCGTCGCGCTGGACGGCCGTGAAGACCACGTGCTCGACCCCGGCCTGCTTCGCCGCGGCGATCGCGTTGAAGTGCTGCGCGTTCCGGTCGCTGAGCGCGACGGCCGAGACCAGCAGCAGCCGCTCCACCCCGGCGAAGGCCCGGACGAGCGACCCGTGGTCGAAGTAGTCGCCGCGGCGCACCTCGATGCCCCGCTCGGCCAGGTCCGCGGCGCGGGACGGGTCGCGGGCGAGCCCGACCAGCCGTTCCGCGGGCTGGCTGCGCAGCAGCTGGTGCAGGGCGGCCCGACCGAGATGGCCGGTCGCGCCGGTCACCATCAACTTTCCCATCGTTCCCGTCTCCTGTTTGGTGGTGATCGTTCGGTGGTGATCGTTCGGCGCGGGCCGAGCTCAGAACCTGATCACGGTCTTGCCGACCGTCCGCGCGCTCTCGACCAGTTCGTGGGCCCGCAGCATCGCCGCCGCGGTGCGGCCGTCCAGCACCGTGGTGGCGATGGGGCGCAACCGGCCCGCGACGACGTCCTGCACCAGCGCGGCGAGGATCCGGCCCTGCCCGTCGAGTCCGGCCGTGATCCGGCTGAACACCATCTCGGTGTGCAGCGACAGGGACTTGGCCGCGAGCGGCATCGGGTCGAGCGGGCCGGTCAGGTCGACGGCGGAGAGGTGGCCGAACGGCCGCAGCACCTCCGCGATCCAGCCGAGGTTGCCCGCGGTGCCCGCGGTGGACAGCACCAGGTCGACGCGGTCGATCCCGGCGGCGCGGAGCTGGGCGGGCACGTCCCCGGTGTGGTCGACGACCACGTCCGCGCCCATCGCCGTGCACCATTCGCGCGATTCCGGGCGCGAGGCCGTGGTCGCGACCAGCGCGGACGTCCTGCTCTTCAGCAGCCGCGTCGCCAGCGTGCCCACCCCGCCGGCACCGCCGACGACCAGCACGCGGTCGATTCCCGCTGCCAGGTCGTCGTGCTCGCGGAACAGCGCCTCCCACGCCGTGAGGCCGGCGATGGGCAGCGACGCGGCGTCGGCGAAGGGCAATTCGTCCGGGATCAGCGCCACCACCCGGTGGTCCACCGCGACCCGTTCCGCCCAGGCGCCGTCGCGCGCCATGTCCCCGGTGCCCAGGACGCGGTCGCCGACCGCGAAGCCCGCGGCGGCCGGTCCCACGGCGCGCACGACCCCGGCGAATTCCCAGCCCAGGACGAGCCGTCCACCGGTTTCGGCGCTGCGGGTCCGCCGGACGGCCGCCTCACCCGGGTTGATCCCGACGGCGTGGACCTCCACGAGCAGGTCCGCGTCCCGCAGCCGCGGTTCGGCGACCTCGACCGGCTCGATCGCGAACGCGTCCAGCGGATGGGCCTGCCGGTAGGCGAGTGCCTGCATCAGCTCCCCCTCAACCCTGCTTGAGCGCGTGCAGCGCGGACAGCGGACCGCCGACCTGCATCAGCCGGCCGCCGTCGCGCAGCGCCCCGATGTCCACCGGCGCGAACCCGATCTCGTCCGCAACCGCGTGGAAATCGGCCTTCGCGGCCGCGTCGTCCCCGGCGTAGAAGAGCAGCCGACGGCCTTCCGGGTGCCGGGGGTCGGGAGCGATGTGCTCGGCGAACAGCGTGTTGAACGCCTTGACCACCCGCGCGCCCGGCGCGTGCCGGGCGACGAACTCACTGCCCGTGTCCGCACCGAGGTCGACGAGGTCAGCGGGCGTCACGCCGGTCATCTGGTTGGTCGTGTCGACCAGGATCCGGCCGTTCCACGCGGGCAGTTCCGCCAGTGCGGCGGGGATGTCCGACCACCGCACGGCGAGGAACACCACGTCGGCCGCGGCCGCTTCCGCGACGGTGCCCGCGGTGGCCGACGGGCCCAGCCGTGCCACGACACCGCGCAGCGAGGCCGGACCGCGGCCGTTGCTGAGGACGACGCGATGGCCTGCCGCGACGAGGTGACCGGCGATGGCCTGCCCGATGGCGCCGGCTCCGATGGTTCCGAAGTGCACGAGTCCTCCCGGAGCGCGTGGGGCGTGCGGCCCCACCAGTTTTTGATGACGATCGCCATCAAAATTAATGATGACGATCCGCATCAATACTTGTCAAGGCACGTCGAGCTCGTTTTGATGACGGGTATCATCGACCGGGCGACATGCCGACCGGGGCCGCGCGACACGGGCCCCGCGCGCCGAGGAGGCCCAGGTGCCACGCATCACGCAGGAGCAGAAGAAGCTCAACCGCGAACGGATCGTCGGCGCGGCGGGCGAAGGTTTCCGGCTGCGCGGCATCGACGGGATCGGCATCGACGAGCTGATGAAGGCCGCCGGGATGACGCACGGGGCGTTCTACAACCACTTCTCCTCGAAGGAGGACCTCGCGCTGGAGGTCTTCGCCCGCGGCTTCACCGACTCGCTGGCCGCGCTCGACGCCATCCGCGAGTCCCATCCCGGTGCCGCCGGCGCCGCCCTGGACGCCGTGGTCGAGCAGTACCTGACCGCCGACCACCGCGACCACCCGGAAACGGGCTGCGCCTCGGCCGCGCTGGCCGCCGACGCCGGACGCCACGGCGCCGCGGCCCAAGCCCAGTACCAGCGAGGACTCGCGGGCTACTTCGACACCATCACCGACCTGGTCCGCGAATCCGCGCACGAGGCCGGCACCGAACCGGACCCGGCGGAATCCCGCGAGCAGGCGGTCGCCCTGTTCTGCCAGCTCGTCGGCGCCCTGGTCGTCTCCCGCGCCGTCGCCGCGGCCGACCCCGAACTCTCCGAAGAAGTCCTCGCCGCCAACCGATCCCGGCTCACCGCGAACTGAGCTGATCTTGCAGCGGTCCTCGTCGTTCTCCTGTCAGCGGCGCAGCCGCTGAGCCGCCGACCACGCACGCAGCCCGACCACCCGCGGGTTCTCAGCGGCTTCCTCGCGAGGACAGCGTTTTCTCCTGTGGCGGAGCCACCGGTGAAAACGATCCCGCAGCGAGGAAGCAGCTGAGGTTCCGCCACACCCGTGCTACACGGCAGAAGTGGAACGACTGGCAGTGAGGTTCCGCCGCCTCAGAGCTCCACGACTCGACCATCGTCAACCTGCAACCGCCGCGTCACGTGCACCGCGTCCAGCATCCGGCGGTCGTGCGTGACCAGCAGCAGGGTGCCGGTGTACGACGCCAGCGCCGACTCCAGCTGCTCGATCGCGGGCAGGTCCAGGTGGTTCGTCGGCTCGTCCAGCACCAGCAGGTTCACCCCGCGCGCCTGCAGCAGCGCCAGCGCCGCCCGCGTCCGCTCCCCCGGCGAGAGGGTGTCCGCCGGACGCAGCACGTGCGCGGCGACCAGCCCGAACTTCGCCAGCAGCGTGCGCACCTCGGCCGTCGGCCAGTCCGGCACCTGCGCGGCGAACGCGTCCAGCAGCGCCTCGCCGCCGAAGAACAGCCCGCGCGCCTGGTCCACCTCGCCGACCACCACGCCGGAGCCCAGCGCGGCACGGCCCTCGTCCGGCGCCACCCGGCCCAGCAGCGCGGCCAGCAACGTGGACTTCCCGGCGCCGTTCGCGCCGGTGATCGCCACCCGGTCCGCCCAGTCGACCTGCAGGTCCACCGGCCCCAGCGACCACGGGCCGCGGCGCAGCACCGCGCCGTGCAGGGTCGCCACCACCGAGCCGGAGCGGGGCGCGGCGGCGATGCTCATCCGCAGCTCCCACTCCTTGCGGGGTTCCTCCACCACGTCGAGGCGTTCGATCAGGCGCTCGGTCTGCCGCGCCTTCGCCGCCTGCTTCTCGGTGGCCTCGCTGCGGAACTTGCGGCCCACCTTGTCGTTGTCGGAGGCCTTGCGGCGGGCGTTCTTCACGCCCTTCTCCATCCACGAGCGCTGCGAGCGGGCCCGGGACTCCAGCGCGGCGCGGGTGTCGGCGTACTCGTCGTACTGCTCGCGGGCGTGCCTGCGCGCGACCTCGCGCTCCTCCAGGTAGGCCGCGTAACCGCCGCCGAACGAGCGCACCTGCTGCTGCGCCAGGTCCAGCTCCACAACCCGGGTGACGGTGCGCGCCAGGAACTCGCGGTCGTGGCTGACCAGCACCGTTCCCGCGCGCAGCTCGGCGACGAAGCGCTCCAGCCGTTCCAGGCCGCCCAGGTCCAGGTCGTTCGTCGGCTCGTCGAGCAGGAACACGTCGTAGCGGCTCAGCAACAGCGACGCCATGCCCGCGCGGGCCGCCTGGCCGCCGGACAGGCTCGTCATCGGCTGTTCCAGCGCCGCGTCCAAGCCGATCTCGGTGACCACGTCCTCGGCGCGCTCGGCGAGGTCGGCGCCGCCCAGCGCCAGCCAGCGGTCCAGCGCGGTGCTGTAGGCGTCGTCCGAACCCGCCGCGCCCTCGGTGAGCGCCTCCGTCGCCGCGTCCAGCTCGCGCTGCGCGGCCGCCACCCCGGTGCGCCGCGCCAGGAACGCCTGCACCGACTCGCCGGGGTTCCGGTCCGGTTCCTGCGGCAGGTAGCCGATCGTCGCCGTCGGCGGGCTCAGCCGCACCGAGCCGTCCGTCGCGGGCGCCAGTCCGGCCAGCATCCGCAGCAGCGTCGACTTGCCCGCGCCGTTCACCCCGACCAGGCCCACCACGTCGCCAGGGGCGACGACCAGATCCAGGCCGGAGAACAGGACGCGCTCGCCGTGACCTGCGGCGAGCCCCTTCGCGACGAGTGTGGCGCTCATAAGGACTGCGATCCTAATCCCCGCTCATCGGGGGTCCGCGCCCTCGCCCCGCGCAGGGCCCCACCGCCGGGCGGGACTACGCGGTCCGGCCGAGGACGGTGCCGTGGGGGACGCCGTCGAGCGCCTTCTCGAACTGCTCCAGGACGTCGGCCAGCGGGCCGGAGCTGTCCTCGTGGATCGCCAGGTCGTCGCCGGTGACGGTCAGGTGCTTGTCGATGAGGAAGAAGCTCTGCACCACGTGCCGCGCGCCCAGCGAGCTCACCACCGGGCGCAGCCCGTAGTCCAGCGCCAGCACGTGCGCCAGGCTGCCGCCGGTGGCCAGCGGCAGCACCGCCTTGCCGGTGAACCCGAACTGCGGCAGCAGGTCCAGGAACACCTTGAGCAGCCCGGAGTAGGCGGCCTTGTACGTCGGCGTCGCGAGCACGATGCCGTCGACGCGGCCGACCTTCGCCACCGCTTCCGCGATCTCCGGGTGGGCGGTGTCCGCGCTCAGCAGCGCCTCGGCGGGCAGGGTGCGCAGCCGCAGGTGCTCGGCGCGGCGTCCCGACGCGGTGAGCCTGCGGGCCAGGTGCTCGGCGACGCGTTCGGTCTTGGAGGTCTTCGAGGGGCTGCCGGAAATGACCAGGACGGTGGACACGCGCGTTCTCCTCACGGAAGTGACCGGTGATTCGAGGTGGGAATCGAGCCGGGGCAGTCCACAGTGGAGTGATCAGTCATCCGCGGTGGGGCGCCACGACCGGCTCAGCTGCGGGAACGACACCCCTGCGCCGCGACACGCAGCAGATCCACGTGGCGTCGCTTGGTGAACAGGGCCGGGAGCACGGAACCATCGCAACACCGGCTCGAACGGGGTGTCAACCAGCTGGGACGGGAATCCCAACTCGCGGAACCGGGAATGCCGCCGCCCGGCACGCCCTCCGGCCGGGCAGTCGATCAGTCCGCCGCGCCCCGGCTCAGCCGGGCCAGCCGCCGCGGCGTCGGCCACTTCACGTGCGACGCCCAGCCGAACCGCTCGAACAACCAGATCACCCGGGCCGAGACGTCGATCTGCCCGCGCTGCACGCCGTGCCGCGCGCACGTCGGATCCGCGTGGTGCAGGTTGTGCCACGACTCACCCATGCTCAGCAGCGCCAGCGGCCAGAAGTTCGCCGCCTTGTCCCGGCTCTTGAACGGTCGCTCCCCGATCAGGTGGCAGATCGAGTTCACCGACCACGTCACGTGGTGCAGGAACGCCACCCGCACCAGCCCAGCCCAGAAGAACGCCGTCCACGCCCCCCACCAGGTGCCCGTCACCGCGCCGCCCAGCACCGCGGGCAGCAGCAACGTCAGCAGCGTCAGCGGCCCGAACAACCGGTGCACCAGCACGATGTCCCGGTCGGCCATCAAGTCCGGCGCGAACCGCTCCCGGTTCGTCAGATCCCGCTCGAAGAGCCACCCCATGTGCGCGTGCCAGAACCCGCGCGCCAACGCCCACGGCGACGTGCCGAACGCCCACGGCGAATGCGGATCGCCCTCCCGGTCCGAGAACGCGTGGTGCCTGCGGTGGTCCGCCACCCAGTGCATCACCGGGCCCTGCACCGACATGCTGCCCGCCACCGCCAGCGCGACCCGCAGCCAGCGCTTCGCCCGGAACGCGCCGTGCGTGAAGTACCGGTGGAAGCCCACCGTCACCCCGAGGATCGTGAACACGTAGAAGCCGGCCGCCAACCCCACGTCCCACCAGCTCAGCCCCCAGCCCCACGCCAGCGGCACCGCGGCCAGCAGCGCCAGGAACGGCAGCAGGATGAACACGTACACCGACAGCTGCGGCGCCCAACCCCGGCGCCCGGCCAGCAGCGGAGCCCGTTCCTGGTGGGCGGTGGATTCGGTGGTGACCATCGCGCGAGAACCTCGAATCTGGCAGGAGCTGGGACCGTGCGCTCCACGTTCCAGGTACCCGCGCCGCCCGGCAACGAACCGCACCCCACGCCGCGATGAACTTCGCCTGATCAGGGCGAATCCGGGGCGGTGGGGTTCAGCGCGTCACCACCTGGGCGAGGACCATCGCGAACGCGTCCCGGTCCACCGCGGCCGGTTCCGCCGCCAGCCACTCCCCGATCTCGCGGACGAAGCCCTCCGGGGTCAGCGGCTCCACCGGCGCCTCCGCGTCCGACTCGCCGACGCTCACCTCGCCGGCCCGGTTCGGGTACAGCAGCAGCACGCCGCGCACCTCGACCTCCGGCAGCAGCGCCTCGAACGCCGCGACGCCCTCGCCGAGCCGGGTGGTGCCGCCGCGGAACACGTGGCCGTTGCGCCACACCTCGCCGTCCTCGTCCACCTCGTAGTGGCCGGGCAGCCACCGCTTCGACTCGACCAGCACCAGCCGCCTGCCGCAGAGCACCGCGTGGTCGACGTCCGCGAACACCGAACCCGGCCAGGCCACGCCGTGGAAGATCCGCGCCCCCGGCAGCCGCGTGAGGTGGTCGGCCAGCAACTCCGCGGACCGCTGCTTGACCACCGCGTCCGCGGCGACCTCCTCCTCGGCGGTGCCGCCGAACACCCGGCCCCGGTTCTCCGCCTCGAACAACCGGTCCGTGCGGTGCGCCTCCAGCAGGCGGCGCAGCAGCACCAGCACCACCACCCCGGCCGAGACCAGCAGCGCCAGCCACACGCCCAGCAACACCCCGCTCAGCCCCACCAGCAGGCCGGCCGCCGCCAGCAGCACCCAGCCGCCCGCCATCGCCAGCGCCGCCGTCCGGTCCGGCGCGGTGACCGGCAGGTACACCACCCGCTCCGCCGGGTCCACCTCGTCCCACCACGGGATGTCCGCGGGACTGAGGTCCGGGGCGGCCGGGGCGAAGTCCGGGTCGTCGCCGAAGTCGCGGCGCTGCCCCGGCCGGTACACCCAGCGCCGGGACGGCGTGCGCTTGGGTCCCGGCCGCGGCTCCTGCTGCTCCTCCTCGCCGTCACCACCGCCGTCGTAGTCGGCGCGGCGCACCGGGTCGTTGAGCGTCTCGTACGCCTGCTGCAACAACCGGAAGGTGCCCGCGGTGCCGCCGACGTCCGGGTGCATGGTCCGCGCCAACGTCCGGTACGCGGATTTGATCTCGGCGCTGGACGCCGAGCGCTCCACGCCCAGCAGCTCGTAGTAGTCGACCCCGCGCACGAAACTCCGTCCACCGTAAGCGATCGGCCGGCCACGACCGCGCGGACATGATAAGTGCACGGGCCCGTTCAAGATCAGCCAGTCGGCCCCTCCGGGCCGCGTTGCGCGACCGGTTCGGCTAACCGGGTGACGACCGCAGCCGCCACGCCAGCACCCCGCCCAGCGCCAACGGCAACCAGAACACGAACACCCGGAACACCAGCACCGCCGCCGCCGACACGCCCACCGGGATCCCGTACGACGCCAGCGCCGCGGCCGCGCCGACCTCCACGAACCCCACCCCGCCCGGCAGCACGCCGACGATCCCGAACAACGTCGACACCGCGTACGCGACCAGCGCCACCAGCGGCCGGTCCCCGGCGCCCACCGCCACCATCGACGCCCACAGCACCGCCGCGCCCAGCACGTCGATCAGCACCGCGAAGCACACCGCGGGCAGCGCCGTCCACGGCCGGGCGCGGATCGCCGCCACCGCCGCGTAGAAGTCGTCCGCGGCCTCGGTGTCCCGCTCCCGGGGCTCGCGGCGCAGCACCCGGTCCAGCAACCGCCCCGGCCACGCCCACACCCGGCGCAGCACCTCCCGGCTGCGCACCGCCGCCACCAGCGCCACCACCCTGGCCAGCAGCCCGGCGGAGAACAGCACGGTGGCGACGACCTCCGCGCGCTCCAGCCTGCCGTCCCAGCACACCACCGCCAGGCCCGCCGCCAGCGTCACCACGAAACCCACCTCGGCGGTCTGCGCGGCCGCCAGGTAGGCACCCGTGACGCGCCCCTGGTCGCCCGTCCCGCGCCCGCGGGCGTGCAACGAGAACGCCGCCACACCCGCCACGTTCCCCGACTTCACCGCCAGGTTCAGCGCGATCGACGCCACCGTCACCGGCAGCAGCCCCGCGAACTCGTGGTAGCCGCCCGCCCCCGTGACGCGCCGCGCCGCCACGTGCAGCAGTACCCAGTTCGCGATCCACACCAGCAGCACTCCCGCACCGACCGCCAGCCACCGCGGGTCCGCGTCCCGCAACGCCCGGCCGGCCGCGGGCAGCTCGTGGCGGTTCGCCCACACCAGCGCGGCGACCGCCGCCACCACCAGCAGCGCCGCCGCGACCCGGAGCCGACGGGAAGGCACCGGGTCAGGGTGTCAGCAGCGCCGGTCGGGTGCCGAACGACCGGAACGTGCGCGGCGTCCACCTCAACCCGGCACCGAGGTGCCCGCGACGCGATGGGCGCGGAGCTCGGGACGAGGGGCGTCGCGATGCCCGGGCGAGGCGCCCGGAACGATCACGAAACGTGTCGGGCATCGCGCGGTTCCCCCACCGTCCCGGTGAAACCACTGCCCCTGTTCAGCGATCTCGGTGCGCGGCGCCGCGTCGGCGTGTCGCGTCCCGCTTCCGCCGAGCGCGGGTCACCCGCCGCTTGGTGTCGCGCAGGCGGTCCGTCAGCTCCTCCAGCTCGGCGCGGAGCTCGTCCCGGCGGCGTTCCAGCCGGTCCCGGTCCTGCTCGGCCCGGCGGAGGTCGTCCTCGGCCCAGCGCTGCTCGTCCTCGGACCGGCGCTGGTCCTCCCCGGACCGGCGCTGCTCGTCCCCGGACCGGCGCTTGTCGTCCTCGGACCGGCGCTGGTCCTGCCCGGCCTGCCGCGTCGGGTCGGCCGGGTCCGCCGTGCTCCGCGTCGAAGTCGCCCGGTCGGACGCCCGCCGCTGCGGGCGCGAGGCACGTTCCGAACCGGTACCACCGGCTTCCTCCCGATCCGCCGTGGTGCCGGTGTCCGCGCCGGAGGACGGCCGGTTCGCGGAGCCGCCCCGGGCGCGGTGCTCGACCCGCGGAGTCCGGCTCGGTCCCGTACGGCGTCCGCGGTGGCGTGGCGCGGCGCGTTCCTCGGGGGCAGCGTCGACGTCGTCGCGGCCGGCCTCCGCCGCGGAATCCGCGGTGACGGCCTCGGCCGATCCGCCCCGCGATGGTGCGCGCTTCGAGGCCGGCCGCTTCGTGCCGCCCTCCGCCGCGCCGCGCTCCGGGGTGGTCTCCTCCGCCGGAACGCCCTTCGCCCGGCGCCCCGTCCGGCCGCCGCGCTTCGGCGCGGGTTCCTCCGCCGGGCGGTCCTGCGCCGCGCCGCCCCGCCTCTTCCGGGTGCCCGTCGTCCGGTCCTGATCACCGGCCGCGCGGTCCGCGGTGCGGGCGTCCGGCCGATCCGCCGCCGCGTCCCGCGCTCCTCCCGAACCGGACCGCCCCTCGGTCCGGCGCGGGGCACCCGCGGTCCCCTGGCGGTCGGCGGCGCGCTGCGCACCGCCGCGTCGCGGACCGGTTCCGCCTCGGTGCCGTGCCGTGGTGCTGCGCATCGCCGCCACGGACAGCTCGTCCAAGCCGAACCCGCTGTGCTCCAGTGCGCCGCTGAGCGTGCCCGCCCGGACCCGGCGCGCCGACTCCGGTTCGGCGACGGCCGCCGCGAACGTGCTCTCCACCTGCCTGCGGGCCTGTTCCGCCAGCTGCTTGCCGCCGCGCTCCACCACCTGCGCCGAGCGCGCCGTCAGGTCCGCGACGAGGTCCGCGCGCCGCCGGCCCAGGCGCCGGATCTCCTCCCCCCGCAGTTCGCGTTGCGCCGCGCGCAACTCGTCGCCCAGCTCGACCAGTTCCGCGACGCGACGCGGGTGCTCGGCGGCCACCCGGTTCACCGCCCACGCCGCGGTCGTCGGCTTGCGCAACCCACCGATCGACCGAGCGAGCTCCTCGTCACCGGCCTCCCGGGCGGCCCGCACCCGCTCGTTGCGAACAGCCACGAACTCCGCCGGATCCCCCTGGTAGAGCTCCTGCAGCAGCTCCTCGGACACCTGCTCACCGGCCATCAGCCCAGCCCAGCACGCGTCCCGCCGACGCGCACCCGAACCCGAGGCGTGGTGCCGGGCCCGACGGGGAACCCCACCGGTATGACGACCGCTCTGCAACGTCCCCGGAACGGGGCTCTCATCGCCGGGGTGTGCGCGGGGATCGCGCAGCGCTTCGGCTGGAACGTCGGTCTGGTCCGGCTGCTGTTCGTGGTCTCCTGCATCCTGCCCGGGCCGCAGTTCTTGATCTACGTGGCGCTGTGGGTCGTGATGCCCAAGCAATGAGCAACCCGCGGTCCGGGCACCACCGGTGACCTGGCCCGGAACGCGAAAAACCCGCTGACTCTGGAGTCAGCGGGCCTTTCCACGCGGATGGCCGAGGCGGCGAACCGCCCCTCCCTTGTGGCCATCCGGAACAGCCGTGCTCGGCCTAGGTGGCGCCCTGGGACCGGCACGGCCAGCTCATCGCCGGCGCACCGTGCTGCCGTCCACGGTAACCGCTACGGGTGACGAAAGCCCAGGACTCGCGGCACTTCACCGCACCGGAACCGGACGTTCCGCGGAAATCGGGTGCTCCGCGGGATCCTCCCGGGCCGCTCCGGCGCTCGCACCGGGTCGGCGGGGCGGTGCCGACCTCGCCGCGCGTGCGGGAGCCCGCACCGTGCCGTGCCGGGCCGCCGGCCCGGGCCGCCCCGTCAACCCATCCCGGGCGCACCGGCACCGGGACGTCGGCAGCACGATCGGCGGGCCGCGCTCCGCGACCAAGGCTTCAACGGCACCATGACCGTGTTCGCGAGGGCGAGCACGAGAGCCCGCGGATCCTCGGTGTTCGTGGGGAGGAAGGCCGCCGAGCACTCGGCCCGACGGTGAGGACGGAGAGCGATGGTTCCGGACGACGAGCAGGCGGAACTCGCCGGGACGCGCAGGGCGAAGCGGTTCGTCCTGCTGGTGGCGGCCGTCTCGGCGCTCGGCGGCGCGCTGTTCGGCTACGACACCGGGGTGATCTCCGGGGCGCTGCTGTTCATGACCCCGCACTTCGGTCTGACGCCGTTCCTGGAAGGCCTGGTGACCAGCGCGCTGCTGCTGGGCGCCGCCGCGGGCGCGCTGGCCGGCGGCCGGATCGCGGACCGGGCCGGTCGGCGGCCGATGCTGATCGGGTCGGCCGTGGTGTTCGTGGTGGGCACGCTCGGTTCGGCGCTGACCCCGGACGTGCCGGTGCTGGTGCTCTCCCGCGTGGTGCTGGGGCTGGCGGTCGGTGCGGCCTCGGTGGTGGTGCCGCTGTACATCTCCGAGATGGCTCCGGCGCGCGTGCGGGGCAGGCTGGTCACGTTCAACGGCCTGATGATCGTGACCGGGCAGCTGCTGGCGTACGTGGTGAACGCGCTGCTGGCGGAAGCCGGGGCGTGGCGCTGGATGCTCGGGCTCGCGACCATCCCCGCGGTGCTGCTGGGCGTGGGCATGCTGTTCCTGCCGGACAGCCCGCGGTGGTACGCGGGCCAGCAGCGGCTGGAGCAGGCCCGCGCCGTGCTGCACCGCGGCCGGTCGCCCGAGGAGGCCGAGCGGGAGCTCGCGCAGATCACCGCCGCCCACGAGCAGCGGGCGACCGGCCGGGGCTGGCGCGAGCTGCGCTCGAAGTGGCTGCGCCGGGTGTTCTTCATCGGCATCGGGCTGGCGGTGCTGCAGCAGATCACCGGCGTCAACACGATCGTCTACTTCGCGCCGATGCTGCTGGCCCGGACCGGGCTGGGCGAGGTCGCCTCCATCGCGGCGACCATCTCGATCGGCGTGATCTCGGTGCTGGCGGCGGTGGTCGGGCTGCTGCTGATGGACCGGGTCGGTCGGCGACCGCTGCTGATCACCGGGCAGGCCGGGGTGACGAGCTGCCTGGTGCTGCTGGGCCTGGCGTTCCTGCTCCCGGCCGGCGGCAACCGCGCGGGCTACGCGATCTTGGCGATCATGGTGGTGTACATGGCCTTCCAGCAGAGCAGCGTGAGCACGGTGACCTGGCTGATGATCACCGAGCTGTTCCCGCTGCGGATCCGCGGCTTCGCGATGGGCGTGGCGGTCCTGGTGCTGTGGCTGACGAACTTCGCGGTGGCGCTGGTGTTCCCGCCGATGGTGGCGGCGATCGGGGGCAGCGCCACGTTCTGGGTGTTCGCCGCGCTCAACGTCGGCGCGCTGGTGTTCAGCGTGCGGCTGGTCCCGGAGACCAGGGGGCGCAGCCTGGAGGAGCTCGAAACGGACCTGCGGCGCCCGGCGACCGCGGCGGGGGCCCGCGGCTGATCGGGCGGTGCCGGCGCACCGCCGCGAGCCCGGCCGGACGGCCCGGTGGCGTGGTTCGCGGCCGCGGGCACGTCGTTCGGCGATCAGCGCGGAACTCCCGGCGCACGACCGCTTTCACCGGGCCGCCCCGTGCGGTATGCAGGGCGCGTGACGAATGTGGTGCTGGGGCCGATCCTCCGCTACACCGATGACACCTCGGCGACGGTGTGGCTGGAACTGGACGAGGCCTGCACGGTCGAGGTGCTCGGCACCACGGCCGCGACGTTCCAGGTCGGCGGGCACCACTACGCGCTGGTCGCGGTGCGCGGGCTGCGGCCGGGCACCTCGACCCCCTACGACGTGCGGGTGGGCGGTGCCGTGCTGTGGCCCGCCGCGGGCGACACCCATCCGCCGAGCAGGATCCGCACGGTGCCGCCCGCCGCCAAGGCGCGGCTGCTGTTCGGCTCCTGCCGGTTCGGCCCGACCGAGGACGCGGGCCGCCGCCGAGCACTGGGGCCGGACGCGCTGGAGTCCTGCGCCCGCAGGCTGATGGACACCCCGGAGCGGGACTGGCCGCACGCGATGCTGTTCCTCGGCGACCAGGTGTACGCCGACCAGACCGCACCGCAGGTGCAGCGGGAGATCGCGGCGCACCGCGACCTCACCGAGCCGCCCGGCGAGGAGATCGTCGACTTCCAGGAGTACGCGGTCCTGTACCGGCACGCCTGGGGCGATCCGCTGGTGCGCTGGCTGCTGTCCACCGTGCCCAGCATGATGATCTTCGACGATCACGACGTCCGGGACGACTGGAACACCTCGCTGGAGTGGCGCACCGCGATGGCCGCGCAGCCCTGGTGGCGGGAACGCCTGCTCGGCGCCCTCGTCGGCTACTGGGTGTACCAGCACATCGGCAACCTCTCCCCGGACGACCTGGACGCGGACCCCACCTACCGGGCGGTGCTCGCCGCGGGTCGCGCCGGGGACGCGCTACCGGTGCTGCGCGAGTTCGCCGCGGCCGCCGACACCGAGCTGCGCACCCCGGGCACCGCGGACGAGGTCGGCGGTCCGCGCGGCCGGTACAAGGACGTGCGGTGGAGCTACCGGCGAGACCTGGGCGCGCTGCGGCTGATCGTGCTGGACACCCGGGCGGGCCGGATCCTGGAGGGCGGCAGCCGGGCGATGCTCTCGGACGTCGACTTCGACTGGCTGCGCACCCAGTTGCGGCTCGATCCGGCGCACGGCTCGCGACCGGAGCACGCCCGCGCCACCGGGAGCGGCGGCCCGGCGGCGATCGGGGGCGGTGCCGCGACGGCGAGCGGTGCGGGATCGACGCACGGCCTCGACACCCGGCGGGACGGACCCGGCCCGGCCGACGAGTCCCGGCGCGGCGGCGGGGCGAACGCCTCCGGGCGGGCCGCGGAGCCATCGGAACACGTCGTGATCGCCTCCTCGTTGCCCTGGCTGCTCCCGCACGCGGTGCACCACCTGCAGGCGTGGAACGAGGCCGCGTGCACCGATCGCGGCCGGTGGCCGAAGCTCGCCGAACGGGCGCGGCAGGCGGGCGACCTGGAGCACTGGGCCGCGTTCGGCGAGTCCTTCGACCGGCTCGCCGAGCTGCTGCGGGCCGCCGCGGACCGGCCCGGCTCCGCCTCGGTGTCCGTGCTGTCCGGGGACGTGCACCACAGCTACGTCGCCGAAGCGGCGTACGCCCCGGCGACCCGGTCCCGGGTCGTGCAGGTGACGTGCTCCCCGCTGCACAACGCCGCTCCCCCGCACCTGGTGGCACCGCTGCGGATGGCGTGGGCGCGGCCGTTGGCCGCGCTGTTCCGCGCGTTGGGCAGGCGGCTCGGAGTGCCGCCGCTGCCGCTGACCTGGCGGAAGACGGCGGGACCGTACTTCGGCAACGCGGTCGGCGTGCTCGACGCCGACGGCGAGCACGCGGTGGTGGCGTTGCAGCGCGCCGACGAGGACGGCGGCCTCACCACGATCCACCGCTCCCGCCTGTCCTGACCGCACCCCGGATCCGCTCCGGGTGGCGGGCCCGCCGGGAACCGGCGAGCGGCGGCCCACCCGGGCAGCGGACCGCCGCGGGTCCTCCGCGGTCTCCTCGTGGGGGAAGCGCTCTCCCCCGCCGCGGAGCCGACGGAGAGGTCCCGCGGCGGAGCCGAGGTTCCGCGCTAGACCGCCGGAGCGAAACTCAGCCGATCGCGGATTCGACGACCGGCAGATAACCCTCCGCGTGCCCGGTCACGTTGGGGTGGAAGGATTCCTGCAACGGCGTGCTCGGCCCGTTGATCCACTCCGGGTCGCCGCAGACGCCGTGGCCGTCGAAGGCGCTGCGCGGGTCGGCGTAGGTGAACCCGGCGGCTTCGGCCCGTTCGGAGATGACCTCGGCGAGCACGTCGGCGCCCTTGTTGATGCGCTCGCGCTTGGTCTCGGTGAACCCGGGGATGCCGCAGTCGCCGGTCGAGTTGATGCGCGGGTAGCCGACGACCACGATCTCGGCGTTGGGCGCGGCGGCGCGGATGCCCTCGTAGGTGGCGTCGAGCTTGGCGGGCAGTTCGTCGCGGGTGGCGGCCTCCCCGTCGCCGACGGCGGAGTCGCAGTTCTCGTCGGTGCCGAGCAGGCAGCCTTGGATCACGTCGGCGAACCCGATGTCGTTGCCGCCGATCTGCACCGTGACCAGGGTGGTGTCGGCGCTCAGCGAGCCGAGCTGGTCGGCGTTGAGGTCGTCGGTGGTCGCTCCGGAGCAGGCGTCGAAGCTGAAGGTGGCCGCGCCGTGCGCGTCGGCCCACAGCTGCGGGTAGGCCTTGGGGCTGCGCAGGCAGTCCCCGCTGTCCTCGAAGTAGTCCCTGGTCCCGGTGCCGGAGGCGAACGAGTCGCCGAGCGCCGCGTAGTTCTCGTCCGCTTGCGCGGCGTGCGCCGTCCCGGCGGTGAGAGACGTTCCGATGACGACGGTCGCTGCGACGGCACGCGCGACTCCCCGAATGTGACGCATGGATCCTCCGAACGAAGTCCTCGACCCCAGAACGCGAATGTCCCGGCCGAGATCGATTGAACGTCCCGAATGGACCACATGCGCCGCGTTGGCGAATTGACGCCACGCGAATTCCGGCCGAATCATTCGGATCTCACCCGATATTGGCGGACGCTTCCCCGATCAGGAGCAATCACCGGAATTTCGACTACTCAGCGCCGCCGAAACCCGGATCGCGATCGACTCTTCCGGCGGTGCCCGAATCAGGCGGAACCTGCTCCAGCGAATCGAGCGATCTGCCCGCGGAATCCGGCATGCCGACCAGCCCGATGACGGCGAACAGCACCAGCAGGACCATCATGATCACGGCCATTCCCGGCACCCCGAAATCGGATTCGATCATGGCGGGGACCACGAAGCTCCAGACCCCGAGGACGATGCGGGCGAACGCGAACGTGACGCCCTGCGCGGTGGCGCGCAGCATCGTCGGGAACATCTCCTGCGACCAGAGCTTGTAGAACGATTCCCCGGCGAGCACGGCGCCGACGCCGAACAGCGCCACGTTCGCGACCGCCACCCCGACTCCGATCGGCAGCACCGCGAAGCAGCCGAACGCGGCGATCTGCAGCACGGCGCCGATCGCGAACAGCGGTCTCCGCCGGGCGCCGTCGGCCAGCGGCATGAACACCAGCACCACGGCGAGCAGCGTCACCAGCGAGTTGAACGCCTGGATGGCCACGCTGGTCGCCCGGTCCACACCACCGGCGTGGACCAGCAGGTACGGCAGGAACGCGCCGTTGGTCCCCGCGACGGTGTTCCACAGCGCGTAGAGCCCGCCGGTGAACAGCAGCGCCCGCAGGTTCCGCCCGGTGATCAGGTCCCGCAGCCGCCCGGCGGCGAGCGGGTTCCCGCCGTCGCGGGCCGCGCGCCGGGCCCGCGTCCAGCGCGCCGATTCGACCATGCCGCGGCGCAGGTACCAGGTGACGAGGGCGACGACGGCCAGGTGCGCGAACACGATCCGCACGCCCAGCACCCCGAGCGGGGCGAGCGCGAACGCCAGCAGCAACGTGACCAGCGGCCCGAGGCACCACGCCACCTGGGTCAGCCCGATCAGCCTGCCGCGGGACCGGCCGGGGGCGAACTCGGCGACCAGCGCCAGCGAGGTCGGCAGGTCGGCGCCGACGGCGAGCCCGACGAGGACGTAGCCGAGGAACAGCATCGGCAGGTTGACGGCGCACACGATCCACAGCACGCCGAAGGCGAACACGAGCAGGTCCCACGCGTAGATCCGCTTGCGGCCGAACCGGTCGCCGAGCCTGCCGCCGATGAGCGCGCCGACGGCCGCGGAGATCGCGTTGGAGCTGAACGCGGTGAGCAGTCCGACGGTGGTGGAGTCGAGCCCGAGGAACGCTTCCCACAGCGGGAGCCCGGCCGCGGCGGCCACGATGGACCCGGCGTCGATGTAGGACGCCATGGACGCGAGCACCGCCCACTTCCACTGCCTGCGAGTCGGTTCCGCCGCGTCCGGATCGAGTCCCGCCCCGGTGGTCTCCATGGCACTCCCCGTCCGCCGCCGGTGCCCGCGCCCCGCCGGGCGGGCACCGGTGCCGCACGGTCTACCGAACCGGCCGGGCGGCGGGGAACCTCCGTCCGTGCGGTTCCGCGCACCCGCGACGTCCGATCCGGACGAAGCACCCGCCCGGCCCGTCCAGGAACCCGCCGGCCGGTCGTGCCGGTTCCTCGTCAGCGGCACAGCCGCTGAGCGGCCGGACCACCCGCGGGTGCTCAGCGGTTCCCCCGCGAGATCCGCCGTGCACGGACCGGTGCATCGGCGATCGCGGCCGCCCCGGGAAGGCGGGCAGCACCGCTGAGGTCGCGCCACCCCGACAGGAGCAGGGCGGCTCAGCGGGCTTCGGGGAGGCTGGACCTGCGCACCACGAGTTCGGGTTCGTAGATCACCTGCTGGTGGGCGTGCTCGGCGCCCGGGTCGGATTCGGCGAGCACCAGTTCGGCCGCTTTGCGCCCGATGCGGAACGCGGGCTGGCGCACCGAGGTCAGCGGTACGGCGGCCGCGGCGGCGAACTCGATGTCGTCGTAGCCGACCAGCGCGATGTCCTCCGGCACCCGCACCCCGGCGGCGAACAGGGCTTGCAGCAGGCCGAGGGCGAGCAGGTCGTTGGCGCAGAACACCGCGCTCGGCCGGGTCGGCAGGCCGAGCAGCCGGGCGCCCGCGTCCCGGCCGGAGGCCACGTCCAGCGCGGGCACCTCCAGCACGCTGAGCGCGTCGTCGTCGAGCCCGTGCTCGTGCAGCGCGGTGCGCGCGCCGGTGCGCCGGTCGAGGCACTGGGTCAGCGAACCGGGCCCGGTGACGAAGCCGATGCTGCGGTGCCCGCGCTCCAGCAGGTGGCGCACGGCGAGCGCTCCGCCCGCCACGTCGTCCACCGCGACCGAGCACGCCTGCCCGCTGTCGACCTTGCGGTCCACCAGCACCGACGGAATCCCCTGCCGCCGCAGCGAATCGAGGTTGGCGCCGCTGACGTCGGACGGGGTGACGAGCACGCCGCGGACCCGCTGCTCGGCGAACAGCGACAGGTACAACGCTTCGGCTTCCGGGTCCTGCCCGGAGTTGCACAGCATCACGCCGAGCCCCTCATCGCGGGCGGCGACCTCCACGCCGCGCGCCACGTCGACGAAGAACGGATTCCCCATGTCCAGCACCAGCAGCGCGAGGATGCGGCTGTGCCCGGCGCGGAGCTGCCGGGCGGATTCGCTGCGGACGTAGCCGAGTTCGTCGATCACCGACAGCACCCGGGCCCTGGTGGTGACCGAGACCCGGTCCGGCCGGTTGAGCGAGTTGGACACGGTGGCCACCGAAACTCCGGCGCGTTCGGCAACGTCCTTGATGCTGACCATGCCTCCAGGGTGCCCGGTGCGGCCGCCGCGCACCGAAGTGGCCTCATCGCCACCGATCCCCGGCGGCCGCCGCGCGCGGGCGGTGCGATCGCGGCGACCGGCGGCCGCACCGGGGCGGGAGTCACCCGCTCCCGGCGGGGACGGCCGTGCGGTCAGAGCGCCCCGGCCGCGGGCCGCACCACGATCTCGCTGACGTCGACCTCCGCCGGTTGCTCGACGGCGAACGCGATGGAGTCGGCGACCGCGGACGCCGGGATGCTGATGGACCGGAAGCTGCGCATCACCTCCCGCGCGGATTCGTCGGTGATGGTCCCGGCGAGCTCGGATTCGACGACACCGGGCGAGACGACGCTGACCCGGATGCCGCCGTCGGATTCCTGGCGCAGCCCTTCGGAGATCGCGCGCACGGCGAACTTGGTGGCGCAGTACACGGCGGCGGTGGGGCTGACCACGAAGCCGCCGACGGAGGCCACGTTCACAAACTGCCCGCCGCCCTGCTCGCGCATGATGGGCAGCGCGGCGGCGATGCCGTGCAGCACGCCGCGCACGTTGACGTCGATCATCCGGTCCCACTCGTCCACCTTGAGCGCCGCCATCGGGGACAGCGGCATCACACCGGCGTTGTTGACGACGACGTCGACCCGGCCGAACTCGGCGCGGGCGGCGGCGGTGAAGGCGTGCACGTCGGCGGCGTCGGTGACGTCGAGCCTGCGGTGCGCGGCGGTGCCACCGGCGGCGGTGATCTCGGCGGTGAGCGCTTCGAGCCGTTCGGTGCGGCGGGCCCCGAGGAACACCCGGTGCCCGCGCCGGGCGAGCACGCGGGCGGCCGCTTCGCCGATGCCGCTGCTCGCGCCCGTGATCAAGATGGTCTTGCCGTTCGCCACTGGTCCTCCCGAACCCGGCCCCCTGCGGGCCGTCGAGGACGACTCTGCGCGCTCGGACGCCACCGACCCAGGCCGCGGCACACCTAGGAATCGCGCGGTCAGACCTTGAGACCGAGCCAGTTGGTGAAGTGGGCGATGCTGTCGGACTTGCGGCGTTCGGCCATCGCGATGGCGCGCGCGGTCTCCCGCACCTGCGGGTGGTAGCGGGTCTGCTGTGGGGCGACGCGGCGCGCGTTGTTCAGGGCGCGCAGCGCGTTGGCGTGGTCGCCGGCGAGCACCCAGGCGCGGGCGACGTCCTGCCAGTGGTGGCCGACGCGGTTGGCCCGCATGTCGTCGGGCAACCGCAGTTCGGAACCGTCCCGGGCGGCGCGGCCGGGGTCTCCGCCTTCGAGGGAGACGGCGACGTCGTGGATCTCGACGTTGCCGGGCCCGAAGTTCGTGTCGTAGGCGGCGGAGGAGCGGCCGAGCCGGGCGCCGATCGCCCTGGCTTCGGCGATGTGCTCGCGAGCCCGGTCCAGTTCGCACGCGCGCGCGTCGATCATCGCGCCGCGCAGGTGCGCCGAACCGCGCAGCGCCAGCACCTCTTCGCTGTCCGGTCTGGACTCCAGCAGGTCCAGCGAGTGCTGCACCAGCCGGGTGCCGGTGTCGTAGGACGCGCAGGACATCAGGATGAGCGCGCGGTGCTGCACGGCGTGCGCGGCGAGCAGCGGATCGTCGCTGCGCTCGGCGGCCATCTCCATCCGGTCGACGGCCTGGGTGGCGAGCGGTATCCAGCCGAAGCGGTAGACCAGTTGCGCGGTGTTGCCGTAGGCCTGGGCGAGGTAGCGGTACCCCCGTTCGCGCGCGGAGTCGGTGCTCGCCTGGCGGATCGCGCCCGCCATCCGGCGGAGCAGCACCGGCGTCAGTTCGATGGCTTGCCGGGCGCGGTCGGAGTGCCGCAGGTCGCGCACCTTGGCGAGGTCGGCCTCGATCTCCTCGGTGGCACCGGGTTCGAGCGCGGCGGCGTAGCGGCCCTCGGCGAACAGGGTGCGGAGTTCGGTGAGGCCGGGCGGGATTCCGCCGTCGTCGTCGAGGGTTTCGCGGTACGGCTGCCCGTAGAGCTCTTCGGCTTCGATGCCGAGCGCGCGGGCGACGGCCGCGACGAACGCGGGCGAGCCGGGTTCCCGTCCCTGTTCGACCGCTCGGAGCATGCTGATGCTGTAATTGGCGCGCTGCGCCAGGGCCTGTTGGTTGAGTCCCGCGACTTTTCGAGCCATCGCGACGCGTTCGCCGAGGGCCGATCCCTGTTCAGGCCGTGGCACGGGGCTCCTTCCACGTAGGGCCATGGAACCACCAGACTAGGTGACACACGTTGGTGCGAGCAGCTTGTTGTCGCACTGTCACATGGCTGTCACTCCGCCACGCGGCGCGGTCGTAACTTGACAGGACAAGCGCTCACCCACCGCTAGCTAGTCAGGTGAGAACCATGCCTGCTTTCCACGACTGCCACTCCGAGCCCGGCACGGCGCCGCTTCCCGAGGTGATCGACGCCGTCCCCCTCCCGCCACCGCCCGAGGAGCCCGCGGTGCTCAACGTCCGCTACCGCGCGGGAATCGTCGGCGAACGGGCCCGCGTCGTGCACGCCGCGACCTGGACCCCGCGCGATGTGCTGATCACGTTGTGCGGCATGCCGCTCGACCCGTCGCTCGTCGAGGAGTCCACCGGGATGCCGTGCATGCGCTGCATCCGCATCGCCGCCCGCCGCGCCCGCGAAGACGACGAACAGCGCGGCCTCGAAGGCTGAACCACCACCCGGGTTCGACATCTCGTCCTCCTCGGTCGAAGGTGTTCCCGTTGCAGCGGAAGCGATCGGTGACGAGCAGGCCGGGGCCGTCGTCCGGATCGCCCGCTCCGCGGCCGAACGACGTCACCACCAGCGCCCCGTCCTGCGGATCGGCGGAGTCGACGTCCAGTCCGCGTTCGTCGGTCCCGTCCCGCGCTCCGAGCGGAATCCCCAGCGACCGCGGGGAGTTCGCCGTTCCCGTTCCGATGTGGACGGGGATCTCGTCCGGGGCCCCGGTTCCGGACAGCGCACCGACCCCACGGCGTCGTCCCTCCCGCACTTCCCCGCACCGATGCGGACGACCGGGTCCGGGTGCTTCCAGCGGTCCCCCACCGGCGGACCGCCGCGTAGTGGCCACCGAGACCGCTGAGCCGCAACTGGCCGTCGGTGCGCTGCGCGGCCCGCGTCTCCGCCCTCCCGTCGACGACCAGATCGACGTCCGGCGCCCCCGCGCTCAGGCCACCTCGCGCGGGGCGCCGAAGTAGGCCCGGCTGCTCCGCGTGCCCGTGCGACCCCCGCGCGTGACCTCGGAGCGCCCAGGCCGGCGAGGCGTGCTCACGCCGATGCCGCGTTTCGGCGGAATCCGGCCCGCCTTTCGGCCGAAGCCCGCCGCGAGCCGGTCGCGGAGTCCCGTTTCACCACCTTTCCCGTGGTGAGGCCGAGCGCACGCCCGGGCCGCGGGGATGCGAGCATTCCGCGAGTCGCATCGAGGGAAGGTGGATCACGTGCAGGTGCTCTGGGGCGCGGCGGGGATGGTCGTGCTGCTGCTGATCGCGTTCGCGTTGTCCACCGACCGCCGGGCGATCCGGCCGCGCACCGTGCTGGGCGCGCTGGCGCTGCAGCTGGTGTTCGCCTTCGTGGTGCTGCGCTGGGACGCGGGCAAGGCCGCGCTGAGCGCCGTCTCCGCCGGGGTGCAGCGGGTGATCGACTCCTCGAAGGAGGGCATCGACTTCCTGCTCGGCCCGGTGATGCCGACGAACGGGGCGACGGTCGTCGCCTTCCAGGTGCTGCCGATCATCGTGTTCGTGGCGTCGCTGACCGCGGTGCTCTACCACTGGAACGTGCTGCAGTGGGTGGTGCGGATCGTCGGCGGCGGGCTGCGCAAGGTGCTGGGGACCACGCGCGCGGAGTCGCTGAACGCCACGGCCAACATCTTCCTCGGGCAGACCGAGGCGCCGCTGGTGGTGCGGCCGTACCTGGCGGGCATGACCCGCTCGGAGTTCTTCGCCGTCATGGTCGGCGGTCTGTCCACCGTGGCCGGTTCGGTGATGGTGGGGTACGCGATGCTGGGCGCGAGCCTCGACCACCTCATCGCGGCGAGCTTCATGGCCGCGCCCGCCGGCCTGATGATGGCGAAGATCATCGTGCCGGAGACCGAGGCGGTCACCGGCGACGCCGCGCACGCCGCGCAGGCCGCCGAGTCCGAGGGCGGGCGGCGCGGCGTGCTCGCGTGGTTCGCGAAGAAGCCCGCGGCCACGACGACCCCGGAACCGGCGGCCGCCGCGGACGAGGGCGGGACCGACACCGCCGAACCGGAGAAGGCGGGCACCACCACCGCGGTGGACGACGACGAGGCGCTGGAGACCAAGCCGCGCAACGTGATCGACGCGGCCGCGACCGGTGCCTCGGACGGGCTGAAGCTGGCGCTCAACGTCGGCGCCATGCTGTTCGCGTTCGTCTCGCTGATCGCGCTGCTGAATCTGGTCCTCGGGGCCGTCGGCGGCCTGGTCGGCCTCGACGGCATCACCTTCGAGCAGATCATCGGCTACGTCTTCGCACCGGTGATGTGGGTGATCGGCGTGCCGTGGGAGGACGCGGTGACCGCGGGCGGTTTCGTCGGCCAGAAGCTGGTGCTCAACGAGTTCGTCGCGTTCACCGACTTCGGCCCGCAGGCGGCGTCGTTCTCGCCGCACACCGCCATCATCATCACCTTCGCGCTGACCGGGTTCGCGAACTTCTCCTCGCTGGCGATCCTGCTCGGCGGGCTCGGCGGGCTGGTGCCGTCGCGGCGGTCGCTGATCGCCGAGCTCGGGATGCGGGCGATCGCGGGCGGAACGCTGGCGAACCTGATGAGCGCCGCCATCGCCGGGATGCTCGTCTAGCTCCCCAGCTTCGGCAGCAGGTAGGCCCGGAGGTCCGCGAGATCTCCGGGCGCACCCGCCCAGCCGAGGTAGCCGTCCGGCCGGACCAGCAGCAGCGCGGGCCGGTCGACGCCGTAACCGTCGTGCGCGTGGCCGTGCACGTCGTGCACCGCGCCGGGACGCGGTTCCCGGAGCACGGCGTGCGCGTCGAGCCCGGGCAGGGCGAGGCCGGCGCTCGTGCCGCCGAAGTCCAGCAGCGTCCAGTGCGGCCCGGCGAACAGCTCGAACAACCGCACCTCCGCCCCGTCGAGCAGGACCGGGGCGTCCGGGGCCCGGTCGCCGGCGCGCACCGCCGCGGGTTCGGCGCGGCGCTCTTCGGCCAGCGGCCCGCCGCGGTAGTGCAGTCCGAGCTGGTTGAGCTCCGGTCCGCGCACGTGCGCCTCGGGATCGTCCTCGCGCAGCAGGTCCAGCAGCCGTCCGCTGAGCCGCAGCACCCCTTCCGCCACCGGGTACCGCTCGGCCTCGTAGCTGTCGAGCAGCGCCTCGTCCGCACCGCGCAGCACGGCGGCGAGCTTCCAGCCGAGGTTGTGCGCGTCCTGCACCCCGGTGTTCATGCCCTGGCCGCCGGTGGGCGGGCAGACGTGCGCCGCGTCGCCCGCGAGCAGCACCCGGCCGTCGCGGTAGCGCTCGGCGAGGCGCGCGTTGGCCCGCCACACCGAGTTCCAGTGCACCTCGTGCACCCGCAGGTCGAGCCCGCTCAGCCGGTTCAGCCACTCCCCCAGCCCGTCCGGGGTGGGTTCCACGTCGTCGCGGGACGCGGTGACGGTGAACAGGTCGGTTCCTGCCAGCGGCTGCACCGAGGCGAGCTCGCCGTCGCGGGACCAGGCCAGCGCCCGGTCCCGGCCGAGGCCGCTGAGCCGGACATCGGCGATGAGCGCCTTGGTCGTCTCGTCGGTCTCGCCGCGGAACTCGATGCCGAGCGTGCGGCGCACGGTGCTGCGCCCGCCGTCGGCGCCGACTAGGTACCGGGCGCGGATCTCGGTGCCGTCGGCGAGCCGCGCGGTGACCTGCCGGTCGTCCTGGCGCAGCGCGCGGAGCTCGACGCCGAGCTCGACCTGGCCGCCGTACCCGGCGAGCGCTTTGCGCAGGACCTCCTCGGTGCGGAACTGCGGGACGAACCAGGCGTTCGGGTACGGGACGCCGGGTGTGGCGGGCACCGGTTCGCCGGGGTGGCCCTCCCAGACGAGCCGTCCGGCTTCGTACTTGCGCATCGGGATGCCGCCGTCGCCCGCGGCGTGCAGGTCGTCGAGCACGCCGAGGTCGGCGAAGACCTCCTGGGTGCGCGGGTGGATGCCGTCGCCGCGGGAGCCGCCGAAGTGCTCGGTGGCCTTGTCGACGAGCCGGAACGCGATGCCGCGCCGGGCGAGTTCGCAGGCCAGGACCAGTCCGGTCGGTCCGGCTCCGGCGATGAGGACGTCGGTGTCGTGCTGGGCGCTCATGCCCACCTCCCTCTGTCAGTACGGCGTACCCCATGTTCGTACGCCGCACGAACAACGTTAGCGGTACGGTGTACCACATGGCAACCGAGCCGATCTGGGCCGCGCCCGCCCCCGGAACCCGCAAACCGCGCTTCACCCGCGAGCAGATCGCCGCGGCCGCGCTCGCCCTCGCCGACGCCGAGGGGTTCGACGCCGTCTCCATGCGCCGGGTCGCCGCCGAGCTCGGCGCCGGGACGATGACCCTCTACCACTACGTGCGCACCAAGGACGACCTCGTCGCGCTCATGGACGACGCCGTCATGGCCGAAGGGCTGCTGCCCGCCGACGAGCTGCCCACCGAGTGGCGGGCCGCGCTCACCGCCATCGCGCACCGCACCCGCGACGTGCTGCTGCGCCACCCGTGGTCGATGCAGGCGCTGCGCGGCGCGCGGCTCGGCCCCAACGCGCTGCGGCACGCCGACCAGTCCTTCGCCGCCCTCGCGCACACCCCGCTCGACGTCGAAGCGAAGATCGCCCTGCTCGGTGCGGTCGACGACTACGTGCAGGGCAACGTGCTGCGCACCGACGACCCGCAGCACGGCGGGCTCAGCGCCGACACCGCCCGGTTCGTCCGCGAGCAGCTCGAAGGCGGCGACCTGCCGCAGCTGCGCGCCCTCGTCGGCGACGGCGACCCGAGCACCGCCTGGGCCCGGCTCACCGGCACGACCAGCGCGCGGCAGCGCTTCGCCGACGGCCTCGCCGCGCTGCTCGACGGCGCCGCCGCCCGCCACGGGATCTGACCCCTCGGCCGAACGGTCGGGAAAACCCGGGCGACCCCGGCCGTTCGGCGGAGATCATCTCGGGCGGAACGGCCGATGCCCGCACGCGGCGCGGTCCCTAGCGTGGGAACCAGTCCAGCACCGGGAACCACGCGCGGTTCCCCGCCCCAGGGAGCCCAGATGACCACCACGTTCCCCGTTCCGAGCCACCCCGTGGACGCCGACGGGGTCCGCGAGCGGGTCGACGCGGCCCTGTCCCGGTTCCTCGACGTGCAGGAGGACCGGTACCGGGGGATGACCGCCGACGAAGCGGGACGCGCCCAGTGGGCGGCGGCGATCGACACGCTGCGCACGTTCCTCGCCGGCGGCAAGCGGCTGCGGCCCGCGTTCTGCTTCTGGGGCTGGCGCGGCGCGGGCGGCGACCCGGACGACGAGGGCATCATCGCCGCGGCCGCCGCGCTGGAACTGCTGCACGCGTTCGCGCTGATCCACGACGACATCATCGACGGCAGCGACACCCGCCGCGGCGCGCCGTCGCTGCACCGCCAGCACACCGACCTGCACCAGCACCAGCGGATGCGGGGATCCTCCGAGCTGTTCGGGACCTCGGTGGCGCTGCTGCTCGGGGACCTGTGCCTGGCGTGGTTCCACGAGCTGCTCGGCGCCAGCGGACTTCCCCCGCAACGGCTCGCCGCCGTGCAGCCGCTGGTGGCGCAGTCGTTCGCCGAACTGGTGCTCGGCCAGTACCTCGACGTCACCGAGCAGGCCCTCGCCACGCACTCGGTGGAGCGGGCCTGCACGATCATCCACTACAAGACCGCGAAGTACACCGTCGAACGACCGCTGCACCTGGGTGGGCTGCTCGCCGGGGCCGACTCGGACCTGCTCGACTCCTACACGGCCTACGCGCTGCCGTTGGGCGAGGCGTACCAGCTGCGCGACGACGTGCTCGGCGCGTTCGGCGATCCCGCGGTCACCGGCAAACCCGTCGGGGACGACCTGCGCACCCGGAAGCCGACCGTGCTGCTGGCCGCCGCCCGGCGCCGCGCCGGGACCGCCGAGCTCGCCGAGCTCGACCGGGCCTTCGCCGCCGGGGACCTCGACGACGAGCGGGTGCGGCGGGTGCAGTCGATCATCGTGGAGTGCGGGGCGCTGGCCGAGGTCGAGCGCCTCATCGGCACCCGCGCGGCATCCGCGCACCGGGCGCTGGCGGGGATGCGGGTGCCGGAGCACGTCCGAAGCACGCTCACCGAACTGCTCACCGCCGCCACCGACCGGAACCGGTGAACCCGGGCGGTGCCGGAGCGCTGCGCCGGTTCCGAACGCCGCACCGGTCCCGAGGAGCGCTGCGCCGATCCCGAGGAGCGCTGCGCCGGTCCCGAGCACTGCGGCGGCCGCGAGACCGGCCGCTGAGCGCTACGCCAGCGGAGTCCCGATGCGCAGCCGGTTGCCGTCCGGGTCGCGCAGTTCGACCTCCCGCGCCCACGGCGTCGTCTCCGGCCGCATGCCGAACTCGGCGGCGATCGCGTCCACGTCCTCCATCCGCAGGTAGATGAGCGAGCCGGGGCGGGCGTCGGCCTCGTGCTCGGACAGGAACAGGCGCACCTGCCCGCGCACCACCTCCACGAACGCGGGCAGGTGCGGCTCGAACCGGTGCTCCCACTGCGGGGTGAAACCCAGCAGGCGGTACCACTTCACGGCCACGTCGGCGGCCTCCACGCGCAGCACCGGGATGACGTCCTCGTCCATCGCCCCAGCATCGCACCGCTCCGGCCGGGCCGCGGTGGTCGCGGACGGCGGCGGACCGGCGGACGCGGGAGGCCGGTGGTCGCGGGGCGGGCGGAGCGGTTCCGCCCCGGCCACTACGCGGCGGCGGTCCGGCCGGCGGCAGGCCGGAGGGTGCGGGACCAGCTCCACTCCCCCGGTTCGGGGACGCCCACCAGCTTGAGGCCCGCCGCGCGCAGGGTGCGGGCGATCGCGGTGTCGTCCACGCGGGTGTGCGCCCACACCGCGGTCGTCCCGTCGGCCTCGGCTTGCGCGACGAGTTCCGCGGCGAGCCGGGTGCCGATGCCGCCGCGCTGCCGGTCGTCGCGCACCAGCAGCGCGAGCTCCGCGGTCGTGCCGTCGCGCATCAGGTTCCCCATCGCCACGACCTGCCCGTCGGCGTCCAGCACCAGCAGCGAGCGGCCCAGCGCCGGGGTCAGCAACCGCAGCAGGCCGCGTTCCCCACCGGCCGGGCCGGGGCTGGAGTAGCGGCGGTAGCGGGTGGCCGCCGAGCAGCGGGCGTGGAACTCGGCGACGAGCTCCAGGTCGGCGCGGTCGGCGGCGCGCAGGGTCAGCGCCTCCCCTCCGGTGGTGACGAGCTCCCGCACGTCGGGGCGCAGCCGCTCCCGGCAGGTCGCAGCCAGGTCCACCATCGCCCGCGCCCGCGCGAACTCGGCCGGGGTGAACGCCGCGCCCGCCCGTTCCAGCACCAGCGCGCCACCACCGGGGGCGGTCAGCCGCAGCCACCGGCCGTCGGCGCCATCGGGTCCGGTCGCCTCCTCCCAGCGCACCTCGACCGAGCCGAGGGTGCCGCGCAGCGCCCGCACCAGGTCGCCGCGCCCGCGCACCAGGTCGGCGGCGAGGTGCAGCGTCCGGGTCGGCACGTCGTCGAGCTCCCGCACGTCCGCGGGGCGAGCGGTGACCTCGCGCCCGCCCGCGTCGACCACGGCCCGCACCAGGTCCGCTTCCCCCGCGGAGGTGGGGACGTGCACCAGCACCTCGTCCACCGCGCCGCCGGTGACCGGGTGCACGTGCACGGTGCGGATGTCGCCGCCGAGACCGGCGAGCCCGGCGGCGATCCCGGCGAGGCGGCCCGGGTCGTCGGTCACCGAGGCGCGCAGCCGCCACAGCGCGCGGGGTTCGGCGAGCTCACCGAGGTCCGGTTCCGCCACGACCTCCGCGGCGGGGGCCGGGCGCCGCACCCGGGCGCACCGCACCGCGGCACCCGCCGCGAGCAGCGCGCCGAACGCGAGGAGCAGCACCGACGCCGTGGTCGGCGCCCCGGTGGCGAGCAGGTGGGCGGTGCCCGCCGCCGCGCACAGCAGGGCGAGCTCGACGACGTCGCGCGTCCAGCCGCCCCGGGTCGGGGCCGCTGCCGGAGTTCCGCGGTGCTGGGTCATGCCCCGACCCTGCCCGCGGGATGTTTCCCCCGGCCCGCGGCGGCGTGACGACGCCGTTAACCCGAACAGCCCTGGCGGGAACCCGGCACGTCGATAAGGTCACGCCATGACGACTGGGAGCGCGTCCGCGCACCGGGTTGCCGTGCTGCCGACCACCGGCACCGCGCCCTTCGAGCTGGGCGTGATCTCGGCGGTGTTCGGGCACTACCTGCCGGACCTGATCCCCCGCCACTACGACCTCGCGGTGTGCGCGGAGGGGTCCGCCGCCGTGCCGCTCGCGGGCGGGGCGGTGATGAGCACCCCGCACGGGCTCGCCGAACTCGCCACCGCGGACACGGTGATCGTCACCAGCCGGGCCGCCCCGCACGAGCCGCCGTCCGCGGAGCTCGTCGCGGCGCTGCGCGAAGCCGGGGCGCGCGGCGCGCGGCTGGTGTCCACCTGCACCGGCGCGTTCGCCCTCGCCGCCGCCGGGGTGCTCGACGAGCGCCGGGCCACCACGCACTGGCGCTACGCCGACCTGCTGCGCACCCGGTACTCGCGGGTCGAGGTCGACCCGGCGCCGCTGTACATCGACGAAGGCGACGTGCTGACCGGCGCGGGCAGCGCGGCGAGCCTGGACCTGTGCCTGCACCTGGTGCGCAAGGACCTCGGTCCGGCGCTGGCGAACACGGTGGCGCGCCGGCTGGTGATCCCGCCGCACCGCGAAGGCGGGCAGGCCCAGTACGTGGAGACGCCGGTCGCCGGATCGTCCGAGGACGACGGGGTGGCGCGCAGCATGGAGTGGGCGCTGGCGCACCTCGCCGAACCGCTGACCGTCGAGGTGCTGGCCGGTGCCGCGCACATGTCCGAGCGCAGCTACCTGCGCCACTTCGCCCGCGCGACGGGAAGTTCGCCGATGCGCTGGCTGGCGGCGCAGCGGATCGGGGCGAGCCTGGCGCTGCTGGAGAAGACGAAGGACCCGGTGGACGAGGTCGCCGAGGCGGTCGGGTTCGAGTCGGTCGTGACCTACCGGTACCACTTCAGCCGCATCATGCGGACCTCGCCGACGGCCTACCGCAGGTTGTTCCACCGCGCGCCCGCCGCGGCTCCGGCCGGCGCGCTCGCGCCCCGGACCGGATAGGCCCGGGACGCGCCCGCGATCAGTCCGCCTGCTGCAGGAAGGCGAACAGCGCCGCGGCGAGTTCCGCCGGGGCGTCCTCCTGCACCAGGTGGCCGGCGCCGGGGATCAGCCGCAGCTCCGAGCCGGGGATCAGGCCGGCGAGCTCGTGCGCCTTGCCCACCGGGATCCAGGTGTCCTCGGCGCCCCAGCACACCAGCGTCGGCATCCGCAGCCGGTCGTAGCAACCCTGCACCTCGTCGGTGAAGCGCTGGTCGGCCTGCGCGATCTGCCGGTAGAACGCGGGCTGCCCGTGCTCGCCGAGCCACGGTTCGGCGAGCGCGTCCACCAGCGGGTCGTCCAGCCCGCGGTGGCCGGCGGAGCGGATGTACTCGCGCACCAGCGCCCGGTGCATCGCGGGCGGCAGCTGCTCGAAGACCGGGACGTTCTCCCCGACCAGCCGGAAGAACGGCGACCCCCACGGGGCCAGCGCGACCGGGTCGACGACGGCGAGCCGCTCGTACTCGGCGCCGTGCAGCAGGTGCGCGCGCAGCGCGACGGCGCCGCCGAAGTCGTGCGCGACGACCGCGGGCCGCTCCAGCCCCCAGTGCTCCAGCAGTTCCGCGAAGACCCGGCCCTGCGCGGCGAGCGACACGTCCTGCCCGTCGCACTTCTCCGACGTCCCGTACCCCGGCATGTCCCAGACGTGCACCCGGTAGTGGGGGGCGAGCGCTCTGGCGACGCCCCGCCAGACGAAGGAGGAGAAGGGCGTGCCGTGCAGCAGCACGACCGGTTCCGCCCCCTCCTCGCCCAGCACGTCCCAGCGGACGTCACCGGCGCTGCTGCGGTGGACTCGACCGAGTTCCCACTCCTGCACGGAGGCTCCCTCTCGATTCGTCTTGATCGACTCAGCTTCGATCGGAGGGCCGCGCGCGAGCGGGAACCCCGGATCACGGCAGCGCCATCGCCGCGGTGCGCGTCGCCCCGTCGCCGGGGTCGATCAGCAGCAGCGACCCGGTCGCCCGCGAAGCCGCGTAGGCCGTCGACGGGCACGGGTTCCGCGGTGCGCAGCACGATCCCGCCGATGTCGTTCATCTCCACGCGGACCATTCCGCGAGCCGTCCGGATCAGCGGGCCATGCTCAGCCCGCCACCGACCGGGCGGCGCACCCGGGGGCGGACGACGAGGCGCGGACGGCGGTCGCGCACCACCAGCGGCGCGGGCTGCGGCGCCGGGGTCGCGCCGTGCTCGATGGCGTGCGCGGCGTCGACACCGCAGGCGACGTCGCGGGCGATGTTGCAGCAGGCGAGGAGGAAAGCGCGCATGACGGGCTCCTTGTCGAGTCCTGATCGGTGGGTTGCCACCAGCATGCTGCGCGGCACCCGCCGGTTCGAGTGGCGGTAGCGCCACATCTCGACAAGATTCCGCCACAGGCCGTGCCGCCCGCGCGGACGGCGGCGGCATCGGCGGGCAGAATCGGCGCCGGGCGGGCTCGACCGCCCCTCCGACGATCCGCGACATGTTGGGATGCAGCGATGACGACCGTGGCCTTCCTCGGAACCGGCACGATGGGCGCACCGATGGCGCGCAACCTGCTCGCGCACGGCTTCGCGGTGCGCGCGTGGAACCGCACCCGCGCCCGCGCGGACGAGCTCGCCGCCGAGGGCGCCACCGTCACCGACACCCCCGCCGAAGCGGCCGACGGCGCGGACCTGCTGGTGACGATGCTGCTGGACGCGGACGCCACCGTGGAGGCGGGCGGTGCCGCCGCGGCCGCGCTCCCGGCCGGGACGCCGTGGGTGCAGATGGCCACGATCGGCCTGGAGGGGCTGGCGAAGGTCGCCGCCGTCGCGGGCGGCACGACGCTCGTGGACGCGCCGGTGCTCGGCACCCGCGCCCCCGCCGAGCAGGGCACGCTGACCGTGCTCGCCGCGGCCCCCGAAGAGGTGCGGGACCGGGTGCGGCCGGTGTTCGACGCGGTCGGCGGACGCACCCTGTGGCTGGGCACCGACGCGGTGCGCGGCGACGGGACGCGGGTGAAGCTCGCGGCCAACAACTGGGTGCTGTCGCTGACGAACGCGGTCGGCGAGTCGATCGCGCTCGCCGAGGCGCTGGGCGTGGACCCGCACCGGTTCCTGGAGGCCATCGAGGGCGGCGCGGTCGATTCGCCCTACGCGCACCTGAAGGGTTCCGCCATCCTCGACGGTGATTTCACCCCGGCGTTCACAGTGGACGGTGCCCGCAAGGACGCCGGGCTGATCGCCGAAGCCGCGGGCGAACTCCGCCTGGACGTCGCCGAAGCGGTCCGCGCCCGCTTCACCCGCGCCGCCGAGGCCGGGCACGGTTCCCAGGACATGGCCGCCGCCTACTACGCGTCCTTCCGCGGCTGACGGCCGAACGGCCCGCTCGCCCGGGAACCGGGTCGAACGGGCCGTTCGTCGTGCGGGAGAACGGGTTTCAGCGCCTCGCGACGTGCCCGAACTGGGCCGCGCAGCGATCCAGCTCCTCGTCGTCCAGCAACCGCGGCCGCCCGGCCTGCTGCGCGGTGAGCCACAACCGGCACAGCCACTCCAGCTGCCGGGCCCGGTTGTAGGCAGCAGCCGGCGTCGAGCCGATCGCGACCGTCCCGTGGTTGCGCAGCACGCACGCCCCGCGCCCTTCCAGCGCGGCCGACATGTTCGCGGCCAGCCGGTCGGTGCCGAACGTCGCGTACTCGGCGACGCGCACCGCCCCGCCCATCTCGGCGAGCTGGTAGTGCACCGCGGGCACGTCGTCGCGCAGCAGCGACAACGCGGTGGCGTGCAACGAGTGCGTGTGCACCACCGCGTCGGCGCCGTGATCGGCGTAGGCGGTCAGGTGCATGGGCAGCTCGGAGCTCGGAGCCCGTTCGCCGTCCACGACCGCACCGTCCAGCCGCACCACCGGGACGTCGGCGACGGTCAGCACGTCGTAGTCCACTCCGGACGGTGTCACCGCGACCAGCTCACCGCTGCGCAGCGACACGTTGCCCGAGGTACCCACGACCAGACCGTCGTCGACCATCTTCCGCGCGATGCGGATGACCTCCGCGCGCTCCGCTTCGAGGACAGGGCTCAACACGCCGTCCCGGACTCGTACTCCCCGATGGCGGCGACCTTCTTCGCCGACGCCGAGGTCTCGTCGAAGCGCAGGTCGAGCCACTGCCCGGCCAGCAGCCGCGCCAGCTCCAGCCCGACGACGCGCTGCCCGAAGCACAGCACCTGCGCGTCGTTGCTCAGCACCGACCGCTGCACCGAGTAGCTGTCATGCGCGGTCACCGCCCGCACGCCCGGCACCTTGTTCGCACTGATCGCCACGCCGAGCCCGGTGCCGCACACCAGCAGCGCCCGGTCCGCCTCGCCCGCGGCGACCTTGCGGGCCGCGTTCACCGCCACGTGCGGGTAGTCGGTGTGCTCGTCGGACCCGACCCCGACGTCGACCACGGAGGCGACCCGCGGGTCCTGCTCCAGGTCGGCCTTGAGCACGTCCTTGTAGTCCAGCCCTGCGTCGTCGGAACCGACGACGATGCGCCAGCCGGTCGCGTTCTCGGTCATCGTCACTTCACCTCTGTCGCGTCGAGTTCCACTTCACGTCCACTGAGGACTTCCAGCGCCCTGTTCAGCGCCATCGCCAGCGAGGTCGCCCCCGGGTCGGGGGTGCCGACGCTGCGCTCGGCCAGCGGGCGCGCCCGCCCGGTCCGCGGGGTCAGCTCGGCGGTGCGCGCGGCGGCGGCCGTGGCCTCCCGGGCCGCGCGGCCCACCGCGTCGGCGGGGCCGGCACCGTCGCCGACCGCCGCCGCGAATTCGTCGACGAACGGGATCAGCGCGTCCACCAGCGTCTTGTCGCCCGCTTCGGCGCGGCCCAAGCGCTGCACCGAGTCGAGGGCGGCGCGGGCACCCGCCAGCAGGTCCTCCGCGGTGGGCTCCCGGTCGTCGGGCAGCAGGTCACCGAAGGAGCGCAGGCCCGCGCCCCACAGCGCGCCGGAGGTGCCCCCGGCCTTCGCCGCCCACTCGTCCCCGGCGGCGACCAGCACCGCGGCCGGTCCGGCGCCGTCGGCGGCGGCCACCTCCGCCGCCTCGATCGCGGCCTCGCTGCCCCGGGACATGCCGCGGCCGTGGTCGCCGTCGCCGGCCACCGCGTCGAGCCTGCCCAGCTCGTCCTCGTGCTCGTGCAGCAGGTCGCTGATCGCGCGCAGCCCCCGCACCACGAGCGCCGCGGTGTCCTGCCCGGCCTGCGGGGGCGGGGCGGTCGCCGCTTCGACGACCTCGGTCGCCTCGGCCACGACGTCGTCGTCCACATCGGACTCGACGATGCTTCCCTTGCGGTAGGCGGGGGAATCGGCCGGGGCGTGCCAGAGCCGCTCCAGCTCCGGGTCCAGCCAGGTCAGGGTGAGCGAGCACCCGGCCATGTCGAGGCTGGTGACCAGTTCACCGACCTCCGGCTCCACGACCTCCACGCCAGCCTCGGCCAGCAGCCGGGACGCGGTCTTCCACACCACGAACAGCTCTTCGTACTTGGTGGCGCCGAGCCCGTTGAGGATCGCCGCGACCCGCGGCTTCTCCCCGGTCGACTCGGGAGCTTCGGCGAGCACGCCCTCGACGAGCTCGCGCGCCAGCTCCGACGCCGAGGGCATGTCCACTTCGGACACACCCGGTTCGCCGTGGATGCCCAGCCCCAGGCCCATCCGGCCCGCGGGCACCTCGAACAGCGGCTGTCCGCTGCCCGGCAGTGTGCAGCCCGCGAAGGCCACCCCGAGGCTGCGGGTGCGGGCGTTGGCGTGCTCGGCGACCCGCACCACCTCGTCGAACGAGTAGCCCTCCTCCGCGGCGGCCGAGGCGACCTTGAACACCACGAAGTCGCCCACCACCCCGCGCCGCTTTCCCGCCTCGTCGGCCGGGGCGCTGGCCACGTCATCGGTGACCACCACGTTGTGCGCCGAGATCCCCTCCCGCCGCAGCCGCTCCACGGCCAGGCCGAAGTTCATGTTGTCCCCGGCGTAGTTGCCGAACGAGAACACCACACCGGCACCGGTGTCGGCGGCCTTCGCCACCGAGTAGGCGTCCTCGGCGGACGGCGAGGTGAAGATGTTGCCCACCACCGCGCCGTCGGCGAAACCCGGCCCCACCACGCCGCAGAACGCCGGGTAATGCCCGGATCCGCCACCGGTGACCACCGCGACCTTGCCGCGGCGAGCCCGGCGCGCCCGCACCACCCCGCCGCGCACCTCGCGCACGTAACCGGGGTTCGCGGCGACGAACCCCGCCACCGCGTCCTCGGTGAACGTCGCCGGATCGTCGTACAGACGAGTCATCGGGTCACTCCTCCCCCCGACCGCCACACCGGCCGGGCCCGCTCTATCGATTCCAGGTATGCGCGATATCCGCGCTCGTAGAACTCCGCCACCGCCGGATCCGGCTCGACCACGTGCCGGGCGGTGGCCCACTCCTCGCGATCCACCGGTTCGCCCAGCGAATCCCACGCCGTCATCGCCGCGCCCCGCGCGCCGACGCCCTCCTCCTTCGGGACGTGCAGCGGCCTGCCGAGCACGCTCGCGAAGATCCGGCTCCAGGACGCCGACCGCGCCCCGCCGCCGCAGGCCGCGACCTCACCGGTCAGCCCGGCCGCCTCCAGGTTGTGCCGCGCCGCGTAGGCCACCGCCTCGCACAGCGCCCGCACCAGGTCCGCGGGCGAGGTGTCCAGCGACAGCCCGGTGAACTGGCCGCTGGCCCGCGGCTCCACGAACGGGGCCCGCTCGCCGGAGGACGACAGGAAGGACAGCGCGGCGACCCCACCGGCACCCGGCGGGCTCGCCGCCAGCAGGCCCTCCAGGTCGGCGACGCTCGCCCCGACCATCCGCAGCCCCCAGTCCAGGTTCGCGGTGCCCACCATCGCCGGCATCACCCGCAGCACCCGGTCCGGGCTGGGCGTGGCGAGCCACATGCCCGCGGCGTCCCCGGCCGGGTCGATCGTGACCTGGTCGCCCAGCACCTGGCAGCCCAGCGTCGTGCCGATCACCAGCGCCCCGTCGCCCAGGTCGCGCGTGCCGGACCCGAAGGCGCAGGCGGGCAGGTCGAACGGGCCCGCCGACACCGGCAGGCCCGCGGGCAGGCCGAGCTGCGCGGCGCTGCGCGCGTCCAGCGCGAACAGCTCACCCGGCGGCGCCGGTTCGGCCAGCAGCCCGCGGAACTCGGCGAGGCCGCACGCCCGCAGCGCCGCCGTGCTGTAGGTGCGGGTCGGCACGTCCAAGAACGGTTGCGAAGCGTCCGAGGCGTCCACCGTGATCCGCCCGGTGAGCCGTTGCACTATCGCGTCCACGCAGTAGCCGGCGACCTCCGCGCGGGCCAGCCGCTCCGGCTCGTGCTCGGCCACGTGCGCCAGCAGCGGCGCCGCCGAACCCGGGAACATGCCCGAACCGGTCAGGGCGTGCACCTCGCGCAGCACGCCCCGCGCTTCCCAGCGGTCCAGCACCGGCGCCGCCCGCGCGTCCAACCAGGACAGTCCCGGCCCGACCTGCCGCCCGGCCGCGTCGCGCAGCCACAACCCGTCGCCCTGCCCGGTGATCGCCAGCGCTTGCACCGGGACGTCCGCTTCGGCGGCGACCGAGCGCACCACGCTGATCACCGAATCCACGACCTCGTCGAGGTCCTGCTCCACCCGCCCGCCGGGCGAGCGGTGCAGGGTGCTGCGCGTGCTGCGGGTGACTCGCGCGGAGCCGTCCCGGCCCAGCAGCGACGCCTTCGTCACCGAGGTGCCGACATCGACTCCGACGATCATGGTCGCAGGTCCTCCAGCCGCCCCAGCACCTCCGGGTTCGCCACGTGCCGCGGCCGCCTGCCCGCGAGGTAGCGCGCCGCGTCGGCGGCCACGATCGCCGCCGCGCGGTCCGCGGTCTGCCGGGTCGCCCCGGCCAGGTGCGGCGTGGTGATCACGTTGGGGGCGTCGAACAGCGGCCAGTCGCGCGGCGGCGGCTCCACGTCGTAGACGTCCAGCGCCAGTCCGCCCAGGTGCCCCGAGCGCAGCATCTCCGGCAGCGGCGCGTAGTCCAGCAACCCGCCGCGCGCCGAGTTCACCAGCACCGCGCCCTTCGGCAGCAGCGCCAGGTTCTCCGCGTTGAGCAGGTGCTCGGTCTCCGGGGTGAGCCGGGCGTGCAGGCTCACCACCGAGCTGGCGCGCAGCAGCTCGTCGAGCTCGACGAGCCGCACGCCGTCCGCGGCCACCTGCTCCGGGTCCGCGAACGGATCGGCGACCAGCACCTCCGCGCCGAACGCGGACAGCACCCGCGCCACCCTGCGCCCGATCGCGCCGTAGCCGACCAGGCCCGCGGTCGCCCCCTCCAGTTCGAGCCCCGCGTTCTCGTGGGCGTAGTAGTCGCCGCGCCAGTGGCCGCCCTTCAGCTCGGCGTCCGAGTCGACGATGCGGCGCAGCGAAGCCAGGACCAGCCCGACGGCGAACTCGGCGGCGGCGGCCGCGTTGCGGGCCGGGGTGAAGCCGACGACCACCCCGGCCTCGGTGGCGGCGGCCAAGTCGACGTTCACCGGGCCGCCGCGGGCGACGCCGACGAACCGCAGGCCGGGGCTCTTCGCCAGCACGCCGGCCGTCACCGGCGCCATCTGGGTCAGCAGGACCTCGGCGCCGCCGAGGGCGTCGAGCAGCTGCTGCTCGGTCCCGCTGGCCTCCCGCACCCCGCCGACCGGGCCGAACGGTTCCACCGGCCAGCCGGTGGCCAGGGTCCGGAAGCTCAACTCGTGCCCGGGCGCCTGCTCGGTCAGCGCGTCGACGAACAGCTGCGGGCCGACGAAGCGGTCCCCCGCGGCCAGGACCTCGGTCATTGCTGCAGACTCCTTTGTCCGATGCGATCAGCCCGCTACGGGCGTCGTCAACGATTCGAGCAGCCGGACCCGCACCTCGTCGAGGTCCGATGCCACGAAGGACGCCGCGGCCAGCGCGTCCGCGGCCGGCGGGTAGTCGGGGCTGGGGATGGCCAGCACGGTCATCCCGGCGGCCGCCGCGGCGCGCAGGCCGTTGCTGGAGTCCTCCACCGCCAGGCAGGCCACCGGGTCGACCGCCAGCCCGCGCGCTGCCGCCAGGTACACGTCCGGGCCGGGCTTGCCGCGCGGCACCTCGGCGCTGGAGACGGTGGCGGAGAAGTGCTCGACGAGCGCGTGCCGGTCGAGCACGGCGTCGATGACCCGGCGCGGCGCGGAGGAGGCCAGCGCGATGGGGGCGCGGGCCGAGACCTCCAGCACCATCCGCTCGGCGCCGGGCAGCATCGCGACCTCGTCCGCGTCGAGGGCGGCGATCATGTCGTCGACGACGATCCGCTCGACCTCGGCGACCGGTTCCGGGCCGCCGGTGTGCGCGGCGAGGAACGCGGCCCACTCGGGGGCGCTCATGCCCTGCACCTGGGCGGTCTCCGCCGCGGTCCAGCCGCGGCCGCGGGCGGCCGCGAACCGCGCCCACATCCGCTCCCACAGGTGTTCGCTCTCGACCAGGACCCCGTCCATGTCGAACACGACGGCGCGGTGCACCCCCGGCGAACCGTCGGGCTGCGTCATCGGCCTACCTCCCACCCGCTCAACGTTGACGTTCAAATTAACAGTGAGATAGTTAAATGTCACCAGCGCGGTGATATGAAGTGCTCCGTTCCGGCCCCGCCGCGCTCGGGCGCGCACCTCCAGGAGGCAAGATGTCGGCCATGGCGTCCGCACCGAAGAAGCAGTCCCCCCGGCTCCTGCGCCAGCAGCGGATCATCGACCACGTCGTGCAGGGCGGCTTCGCCAGCGCAGCGGAACTCGCCACGCTCACCGGCGTCAGCCTCATGACGGTGCACCGCGACATCGACGACCTCGCCGGGCGCGGACTGCTGCGCAAGTTCCACGGCGGCGTCTCCGCACAACCGTCCACAGTGTTCGAGAGCAGCTCCGACTTCCGGCTGCACACCCACACCCGGGAGAAGGAGGCGCTGGCCGCCGCCGCGCTGCCGCTGATCAGCCCCGGCATGTCGGTGCTGCTCGACGACTCGACCACCGCGCTCGCCCTCGCCCGGCTGCTGCCCGACGTCGGACCGCTGACCGTGGTCAGCAACTACCGGCAGGTGCACGAGGTGCTGCGCGAGGCGCCGGACGTGCGGCTGATCAGCATCGGCGGCGAGTACTCCCGCACCCACGACTCCTACATCGGCCTGCCCTGCCAGGAGATGATCAGCGGGCTGTCGGTGGACCTGATGTTCCTGTCCACCTCGGCGATGAACGCGCAGATGACCTTCCACCAGGAGCAGGAGATCGTGCTGGTGAAGCGCGCGATGATCCGCTGCGCGACGACCCGGGTGCTCATGATGGACGCCAGCAAGGTCGGGCGCGCCGCGCTGCACCGGCTGGCCCCGGTCGCCGACTTCGACCACGCGCTGCTGGCCGGAGAGCTCGACGCCGCGCTCGTCGACTCCATGCGGGAGCACTCCGAGGTGCGGCTGGTCCCGGTCGGCTGACCACCCCGGCGGGCATCACACGCTCCCTGGTCAGTTTAACACCAGAGCTGATAACACCGGTGCTGCCGACCTGGGCTACACCGCGCCGCACTCCCCCGCCCGCGACCCGGCGACCGAGTTCGGCCGCCCCTCGTCCACCGGCGCCGACGCGTCCCCCCGGCACCGCACCCCGCCACCGAGCGACGGCCCCGCCACCACCGGCGCCGCGCCGTCGACCAGCACCACCGACGCGCCCACCTCGGTCCCGTCCAGCCGCACCGGACCGGTCGCGCCGCGCACCCGCACCGAACCGCCGATCCGGCCGCCGGACACCCACACCGAACCCGGCGAGTCCGCCAGCACCGAACCCCCGACGGTCGAATCCAGCACCAGCAGCGACGCCCCGGGCTCGACCCGCACCGAACCGCGCACCTCCGCGCCCCGCAGGCAGGTCACGCCCTCCGGCACCACCAGCTCGTCGTGCCGCCCCGTCACCGCGGAACCGCACGCCGCCACCGGCAGCACCACCTCCACCGGAGCACCGCCCTGGTGCACGTCCACCTGGCCACCGCCGGAACGCGCCCGCTGGTAGGTCAGCCGCAGCGCCTCCACCCCGCGCGGCGTCCCGCGCAGCACCGCGCCGTCGGCGGCAGCCACCACCTCCAGCGCGCTGCCCGGATCCAGCCGCGGCAGCACCCGGTTCAGCGGATTCCCCAACGGCATCGGCGAACCCGACGCGGTGCTGACCCGCCAGCCGACCTCCCCCTCGCCGTCGCGCACCTCCACCACCGGCCGGTCCGCGCGCACCGCGTACGGCGCCACCCCGGACGGCACCGGCCGGTCCTCGGTGGTCCCGTCGATGCGCAGCTCGTCCCGGTCCGGGTCGATGCGCAGCCGCGAGGTGTAGAGCCTGCGGTCGACCTCCGCCGACGGCCGCCCGTGGTGCACGTAGTACAGCTCGGTCGAATCCGGCGACGCGATCACGCTGCCGTGCCCGGTCGAGTACAACCCCTGCCCCGCGTCCTGCGCGAGCACCGGGTTCGCCGGGCTCTTGCGCCACGGCCCCAGCGGATCGTCCGCCACCGCGTAACCGACCCCGTAGAACGAGTTCGCGAAGTTGTTCGCCGAGTACGTCAGGAAGTACCGCGCCCGACCGTCCCGGGCCGTCGCGCGCACCACCGTCGACCCCTCCGACCACCGCCGGTCCTTCTCCGCGCCACCGGTCTCCGCGTAGTCGTCTACGTGCGCGTTCTCCCACTGCTGCGGGTCGGAGGCGTAATCGATGATCGGGACGTAGCCGTCCTTGCGCACCCCCGGCGGATCGGCCGGATCCCGGTTGGCGTCGACGTGCTCCGGCGCGATCCGCGGCATCGTGGCTCCCGCCGGGTCGTCCCACCACTCCGAGGTCAGCTCCACCGCGAGGACGTTCGACTCCTCCACGTACTTGCCGAGGCCGTGGTCCCACACCCAGTTCCGGTAGGCGTTGCGGGAGAAGTACAGGACGATCCGCCCGTCGTCGAAGAACACGTTCGGATCGATGAACGGGATGTAGGTGCCCAGCGGCGCCGTCATCCCCTCCTCCAACGTCTCCGGCGGCTTCTTCTGCTCGGGGTCCATCAGCAGGTTCACGTCGTGGTAGTCCGGGTCGTACGGGTGGTAGTCGATCGGACCCGGTTCGATGTTGCGGAACGGCCCGGCGGGCGAATCCGACACCGCCACCCCGACCTTGCTCGGTTCCTCGAAGTCCGCGTACCCGAACTGCTCGGCGATCCCGTCCCGCAACCGCGCCGAGTAGAACAGGAAGTACCGGCCCGTCGCCGGGTTGTGGTAGACCTCCGGCGCCCAGAACCAGTCCCGGCCCCACTGCGTCCCGTCGCCCATGTCCAGCGCCCCGCCCGGAATCCGCTGCCACGTCACGAGATCCGGCGAGCGGTAGATCGCGAACGCGTACCCCGGGTCGGCGCCGTCGGTGGAGTAGGCGAAGTAGTCGCCGCTGCCCGGATCGCGCAGCACGAACGGATCGGCCGCAGGCAACGCCGCATCGTTGAAGTAGGTCGCGTCGCTCACCGGGCGCGGCTGGGCGACCGCGCCGTGCGCTGCCGACGCCAGCAGGATCGGCAACGCGAACAGGACCCCGCGCACTCGCGACCACCTGACCGACACTCGGTCCTCCTCGTCACGCACCGAACCCAGCCGGGCACCAGCGGTGACACTTCCCCTGATCAACACGAGTTGTCAAGGGCCGACACGCCCGCACCACCTGGCTGCCGAGCACGCCCCGAAAGCTGGCAAAGTGCAGGTATGCCCACCGTTCCCTCGTTCCCCCGCCACAGCGCGCGCACCCAGGGCTTCACCCTCGGCGTGCCGCGCACGTTCACCATCACCCCCGATGGCCGGACCGTGCTGTTCCTGCGTTCCGCCAGCGGAACCGACCGCAGCAACGCCCTGTGGCGCTGGGACGTCACGACCGGCGCCGAGACCCAGGTCGCCGACCCGGGCGCGCTGCTGGTCGACGACGAGGTCTCCGACGAGGAGCAGGCCCGGCGGGAGCGGTCCCGGGAACGCGCCACCGGCATCACCGGCTACGCCACCGACGCCACCGGCACCCACCTCGCGTTCACCCTCTCCGGCAAGCTCTTCCACGCCGACCTCGGCACCGGCGCCGTCCAGCAGCTGCCCGCGCGCGAACCCGCCGCCGACCCGCGACCCGACCCGCACGGGCGCTGGATCGCCTACCTCTCCGGCGGCGCGCTGCGGCTGATCGGTACCGACGGCAGCGGGGACCGGGCGCTCGCCGAACCCGGCAACGCCACCACCACCTGGGGCGCCGCCGAATTCATCGCCGCCGAGGAGATGGCCCGCTACCGCGGCTACTGGTGGTCGCCCGAAGGCACCGCCGTGCTCGCCGCCCACGTCGACGAAGAACCCGTTCAGCACTGGTACCTCGCCGACCCCGCCGACCCGGCGAGACCACCGCGCGAACTGCGCTACCCCGCCGCGGGCACCGCGAACGCCGAGGTCGGGCTCGCCGTGCTCGGCGTCGACACCGCACCCGTCGAAGTCCGGTGGGACCGCGGCAGCCACCCCTACCTGGTCACCGCGCACTGGACGCACCACGGTCCGCCGCTGATCGCGGTGCAGAGCCGGGACCAGCGCGAACAGCTGGTGCTCGCCGTCGACCCCGCCACCGGCGGCACCCGCGAAGTGCACCGCGACACCGACGAGCACTGGATCGAGATCAAGCCCGGCTGGCCCGCCTGGCACCCCGGCGGCGACCTGGTGCGCATCGGCGTCGACGGCGACAGCTACCGGCTGTTCGTCGGCGACGCCCCGTGGACCCCCGAGGGCCTGCAGGTGCGTTCCATCGTCGACATCGGCGAGGACGTGCTCATCACCGCCTCCGCCGACGACCCCGCCGAGATCCACCTCTACCGGTGCGACGCCGACGGCGCCGAACGCCTCAGCACCGAACCCGGCGTGCACGGCGCCACCCGCGCCGGCGGCACCCTGCTGCACGCGCACTCCGGACTCGACTCCCAGCACACCCGGTTCCAGGTCACCGACGGCCACCGCGCCCTCGGCGAGATCTCCTCCCACCCGGAGGACCCGTCGATCGTGCCGAACGTGCGGCTGCTGCGGCTCGGCGAACGCCGGTTGCGCACCGCGCTGCTGCTCCCCCGCGACCACACCCCCGACGACGGCCCGCTGCCGGTGCTGCTCGACCCCTACGGCGGCCCGCAGGCGCAGCGCGTCCTCGCCCGGCGCCAGGGCTTCCTCACCTCGCAGTGGTTCGCCGACCAGGGGTACGCGGTGGTCGTCGTCGACGGCCGCGGCATGACCGGCCGCGGCCCGTCCTGGGACCGCGCGATCAGCGGCGACCTCGCCGAGCCACCGCTGCAGGACCAGGTGGACGCGCTGCACGCGCTCGCCGAGCAGCACCCCGAGATCGACCTGGGCCGCGTCGCGATCCGCGGCTGGTCCTTCGGCGGCTACCTCGCCGCGCTCGCGGTGCTCCGCCGCCCCGACGTGTTCCACGCCGCCATCGCCGGCGCACCCGTCACCGACTGGCGGTTGTACGACACCCACTACACCGAGCGGTACCTCGGCGACCCGGCGCGCAACCCGGAGGCCTACGCGGCGAGCTCGCTCGCCGACGACGCCGCCGGCCTGCGCAGGCCCCTGCTGCTGCTGCACGGCACCGTCGACGACAACGTGTTCCCCGCGCACTCGCTGCGGCTGTCCGCGGCGCTGCAGGCAGCGGCCCGACCGCACACCATGCTGTCGCTGCCCGGCGTCAGCCACATGCCGACCGACGAGACCACCTCGGAGAACCTGCTGCTCATCCAGGTCGAATTCCTCCGCGCCGCTCTCGGCGGAGATCGCCGCGCCCAACCCTGACCCCGAACCGGTCGTCCGGAAAGGGGGGGGGGGGGGGGGGGGGCCCCGGGCCCGGGGGGGGGGGGGCAAAAAAATGTGAGGGGGGGGGGGGGGGGGGCGGGCCGCGGGTTGGTGTGTGGGGGGGGGGGGGGGGGGGCC
>NZ_JAIUJZ010000077.1:0-14078 GCF_020176775.1 Saccharopolyspora sp. 6M | reverse complement strand
CAACCTCGGATAACCGGCTGCTCATCCCGGTCTAATCCCCCCGCGCCGCTCTCGGGGGAGAGCGCCGCCCCCACCCCTCCCCCCCACCCGGGCGCCCGCAACGGGCCTGCGCGGGCGGCCCCGCTAAGGCCCTTTTTGCGAACTCAACAATTCTTCCGCGTTGCCGCTTCCGGCTGCCGACGAATTGGTTTCCGTCGCGGATCCGGTTCTCGACCACCGCCGACGAACGGCACCATTTCACGCTTCATCAGAATGAGTGAACATGATCCTCCCCGATTATCGATGACTTCCGCTCCCGTTCCCTCCCCGGTTAGAGTCCCGGCCACGAATCGGGTCGCACTCCATCGCGACCACCGGCACCGCACTCCACCATTCGGCACCGCACGCCCGCCGGCCGTGCGCCGGGCCGAAGCGGAATCCGCGGCGAACTCCGACCCCGAGGGGATCCTCCCGTGCAGAACAACACGCACATCGCTTCCACCGACGAAGTGACGGAGGAGTGGCGGCAGCGGGCCCGCCGGGACGGGCTGGCCCGCGTCATGCGCGCCTCCCAGCCCGCCGAGCACAACGCGGACACGACGGAACGGACCCGGAAAGCGGTGACGGAGGGCCTGCGGACCGCGGCCCGAGAGCTGAGCCGCCCGCTCGCCACCGCATTGGAGGTCGGCTGCGGCATCGGCCGCCTGACCCCGACGTTGGCCGCGCACGCGGACCACATCACCGCGCTCGACATGACCCCCGGAATGCTGGAGGCGGCACGCGAATCGTGCGCCGATCTGACCAACGTGGATTTCGAGCTGGCCCGGGCCGAGAACCTCCCGTGGAACGGCCGGAAGTTCGACGTCGCCGTTTCCGTGTGGGTTCTCATGCACGTGCTCGACGAAGAGGCGCTGGCCCGGATCTGCCGATCGATCTCGCGATCCTGCCACTACTTCGTGCTCGTGGAATACGCGGAGGCGGCGATCCCGGTCAGCGAATGGTCCCGACTGCGTTCCGCCGACGACTACCTCGCACTGATGCCGGGCGCACAGCTCGTCGAAACCCGGGAGCTGGATCACGGGGGCGACCGTTCCACCGCGGCGCTGATCCGGTTCCCCAGCGCGATCGAATCGCGAGCGCGCAAGAATTGAACGATCCCGGCACGACCAACCGGAACGCGACGAGCCGGACCCGCCCGGGCACATGATCACCGGCGCGTCCGCAGCGCTCCTCCCACGACGACGACCGCCCGCCGGCGGCCCCGCAACGGGCGGAACGACGCGGCACCACGAGCTCCGGACATCGAACCGGAGCAGCTCACGCCGCCGGCGAGAGCGGAATCTCCGCCCGCAGTTCGAACCCCTCGTCCGAAGGCACCGCGTCCAGCGTGCCGCCCAGCATCCGCACCCGCTCCGACAACCCGGCCAGCCCCGAACCGCCGCACCCCACGTCCGGCGCGTCGCCCAGCACCCCCGCGCGAGCGCCCAGCACCGGAGCACCGTTGCGCACCACGACCCGCAGCAGCTCGTCGTCCCCGGTCAGCTCCACCACGACCGCCGCGCCCGGCGCGTGCTTCGAGACGTTCGTCAGCGCCTCCTGCACCACCCGGTACACGGCCCGGCTCACCCCGGGCGACAACTGCACCGCCTGCGAGCACTCATCGCTGAGCGTCACCCGGATCCCCGACCGCCGGGCCCGCGCCACCAGCTCCGGAATGGCCCGCGCGCTCGTCGAGTCCCACTGATCGGCCGCCAGGCCCAGTGTCGAACGCATCTCGCCCAACGCCTCCTTCGCCAGCTCCCGCACCCGGGTCGCCGAGGCGCGAACCTCGGCCTGCTCGCTGCTCGCGTGCAGCGCCGCCGCCTCCACCGCGATCAACGTGACGTGGTGCCCGACCGCATCGTGGATCTCGCGGGCGATCCGGGACCGCTCCTCCGCGCGCGCAGCACCCTCCTTCGCGAGCAGCTCCGACTCGGTCGCCGCCCGCAACCGGTCCAGGCTCGCCGTCAACTGCGCCCGCGTCGCCAGCAGCGTGCCCATCGCCGTCGGCACGCCCGCGCAGACCAGCGCCGTCACCGCCGCCATCGTCAGGCTCGCCGCGGACAACAGCCGCCACTGCTGGACCGCCACCGGCAGGAACGCGGACGACGCCGCCAGCAGCGCCCAGCAGAGCAGCCGCCACGTGTTCGACCACGCCCGGCCCAACCGGAACAGCGCCACGCACGTCGGCGCCCACGCGAGCCCACCGACCAAGCCGGGCAGGCACAGCAGCAACGACAACAGCGGACACCGGTGCCGCAGCACCAGACCGGCGCACGCGACCAGCGCCGCGGGCAGGGCCCACGCCTGGTCGGTCTCCGACAGCAGCACCACCACCACCGGCACCAGCACCGCGAGCACGTCCAGCAGCAGGCGCTCGCGACCGAACCCGGCCGGCCCGCTCAACGCAGCTCGCCCTCACCCGTCCCCGCGACGCGCTGCGCGATCAACGCCGCCTGCACCCGGTTCTCCGCACCCAGCTTGCTCAACACCGTCGAGACGTAGCTCTTCACCGTCGCCTCGGTCAACCCCAACCGGTCACCGATGTGCGCGTTGGACCGACCGGCGCCGAGCAGCTCCAGCACCTGCCGCTCCCGCGCGGACAGGCTCCGCACCAACCGCACCTCGTGCGTCGAATCGCCCATCGAGCGGAACCGCGGCAGCAACCGCACCACGATCCGCGGATCCAGCACCGCACCACCCGCGGCCAGGTCCTGCACCGCCCGCACCAGCGCGCCCGGTTCCGCGTCCTTGAGCAGGAACCCGTGCGCCCCCAGGCGCAACGCCTCCGACACGTAGTCGTCCAGGTCGAAGGTGGTCAACATCGCGCACACCGGAGGACGGGGCAGGCCACGCAGCTCCCGCAACGCCGCCAGCCCGTCCTTGCCCGGCATCTGCACGTCGATCAGCGCCACGTCCGGCTGGTGCGTGCGCACCACCGACAGCAGCTCCTCACCGGTACCGGCCTCGGCGACGACCCGGATCAGGCCGTCGTGCTCCAGCAGGACCCGCAGGCCGCGCCGCAGCATCACCTCGTCATCGGCCAAGACCAAGCGGATCGGCCGCACCGCGGAACCTTCCGCAGCGGAGTCAGCACGCACCCTGGGTCACCTCCCCCTGTACAAAGGGCCGACCGAAGGTTATCGGCAAGGCAATCTTGGTCTGCGTGCAGTACCCGGCCGTTGGTCCGATCAGCCGCGTGCCTTGCGCCCGTCCTTGCGCTCGCGCACCCGCACCGAGATCCGGACGGGACTGCCGGTGAACCCGAACTCCTCGCGGAACCTGCGCTCCACGAACCGGCGGTAACCGGCCTCCAAGAAGCCGGTGGTGAACAGCACCAGTGTCGGCGGGCGCGGGTGCGCCTGCGTCGCGAACAGGATCTTCGGCTGCTTGCCACCGCGCACCGGCGGCGGGCTCGCCGCCACCAGGTCCGACAGCCACGAGTTGAGCCGCCCGGTCGGGATCCGGGTGTCCCAGGACTCCAGCGCCGTGCGCAGCGCCGGCGCCAGCTTCGCCACCGAACGCCCCGTCTCCGCCGAGACGTTCACGCGCTCCGCCCAGCGGGCGCGCACCATCTCGCGGTCCAGCTCCTTGTCCAGCCGGTGCCTGCGGTCCTCGTCGACCAGGTCCCACTTGTTGCACACCAGCACCAGCGCCCGGCCTGCCTCGATGACCATGCCGATCACCCGCAGGTCCTGCTCGGTCAGCGGCTCCGAGGCGTCGATCAGCACGACCGCCACCTCCGCCGCCTCGATCGCGGCCTTGGTGCGCAGCGACGCGTAGTACTCGGTGCCGCTGGCGGTGCGGACCCGCTTGCGCAGCCCGGCGGTATCGACGAACCGCCACACCTCGCCGTCCAGCTGCACCAGCGAGTCCACCGGGTCCACCGTGGTGCCCGCGACGTCGTCGACGACCGCGCGCTGCTCACCGGTGAGCCGGTTCAGCAGGCTCGACTTGCCCACGTTCGGCTTGCCCACCAGCGCGACCCGGCGCGGACCACCGCTGGCGCCGAACTGCTCGTGCGGCACCTCCGGGAACACGTCCAGGATCGCGTCCAGCAGGTCACCGGAACCGCGCCCGTGCAACCCGCTGATCGGCCGCGGCTCACCCAGGCCCAGCGACCACAGCGCCGCGGCGTCCGCCGCGGTCCGCTCGTCGTCGACCTTGTTCGCAGCCACCAGCACCGGACGCTTCGAGCGGCGCAGCACCCGCGCCACCGCCTCCTCCGTCGCGGTCGCCCCGACCTGGGCGTCCACCACGAGCAGCACCGCGTCCGCCGTGGACATCGCCATCTCGGCCTGCTGGGCCACCGCGGCCTGCAAGCCCTTCGCGCCCGGCTCCCAGCCGCCCGTGTCGACCACGGTGAAGCGCCTGCCGTTCCACAACGCGTCGTAGGCCACCCGGTCCCTGGTCACGCCCGGCTTGTCCTGCACCACCGCCTCGCGGCGCCCCAGCAACCGGTTCACCAGCGTCGACTTGCCCACGTTGGGCCTGCCGACCACCGCCAGCACCGGCTGCGGACCACCTTCGGCGTCCTCCTCGGCGCCTTCGACACCGTCGAACTCGGCCCACTCGGCCTCGTCCGACCACGTCCCGTCCAGGCCGCCGTCGAGCGGCGCACCCACGTCTTCCGGGCCGCCCACCGACTCTTCGGTCACGCTTGTTTCCCTCTCGCATCGTCGCTTTCGGAGGTCCCGGCGATCAGCCCGTCCAATTCGGCGATCAGCCCGACCAGTTCGTCGCGGACCTGCTCGGTCGCAGCCGTCAACCCGGCGCGCCCCTTGGCGACCGGCAACGTCACCGGCTCGCCGAACAGCACATCCACCCTGGGCAGCAGCCTACGGCCCCGTCCCTCCGGACGGCGCGTGCCCCGGCAGGCCACCGGCAGCATCCGCGCCCCGGAGGTCCGCGCCAGCCACGCCGCCCCGTGCTCGGCGTTGGCCACGTCGCCACCGCCGCTGCGGGTCCCCTCCGGGAACACCGCGACGAGCCCGCCCGCGCGCAGCACCCGCACCGCCGCCAGCAGCGGGGTGCGGTCCGGTTCTCCGCGGCGCACCGGGATCTGCCCGATGCGGCGGAGGAACCAGCCCAGCGGGCCCTTGAACATCTCGTGCTTGACCAGGAACACCGCTTCGCGCGGCAGCATTCCGAACAGCAGCGGACCGTCGATCAGCGAGCTGTGGTTCGCCACCAGCACCAGCGGCCCCGTCCGCGGCACCCGGTCCAGGTGGTGGACGTGCGTGCGGTACGGCAACCGCACGAAGGTCCGGCCGATCCATCGCCCGAACCGGTGCATGCGACGCGACGCGCCTTCCGGCAGATCGCCTTCGCCGGGCTCGCTCATCGGATCGTCCCCACTCCGGCGAACAGCCCGCGGGCCTCCGCCAACCCCAGCAGCCGGTCCAGCACCCCGGCCACGTCCAGGTCCGTCGTGTCCAGCTCCACCGCGTCCTCGGCCATCCGCAGCGGCGACACCGCGCGCCCGGAGTCGAACGCGTCCCGCCGCTGCACGTCCGCGTGGGTGCGCTCCAGGTCGGCGAGCCGCCCGGCTGCCACGTCCTGGTCGCTGCGGCGGCGCGCCCGCGTCTGCGCGGACGCGGTGAGGTACACCTTCAGCCCCGCGTCCCGCGCGACCACCGTGCCGATGTCGCGGCCTTCCACGACCACGCCGCCCGGCGAGGCCAGCGCATCGGCGATGATCCGGCGCTGCTCGGCGACCAGCAGCTCGCGCACCCGCGCCACCGCCGACACCGCGGAGACCGCACCGGTGACCTCCGGCCCCCGGATCTCCAGCGCCACGTCCTCCCCGGCCATCGAGACCGCCGGGTCCCGGGGGTCGGAGCCCATCTCGGGCAGCGAGGCCGCCGCGACCTCCGCCACCGCGTCCGCGTTCGCGACCGGGACCCCGGCGCGCAGCACGGCGAGCGTCACCGCCCGGTACATCGCGCCCGTGTCGAGGTACGACGCCGACAGCGCCGCGGCCAGCTTCCGGGCCACCGTGGATTTCCCAGTGCCCGAGGGACCGTCGAGGGCCACCACCCCACGAAGCTCGGCGTGTGCCACGTCGAGTCTCCTCCTTCATCACCGCCGGCCGAGGAAACGCCGGACCAACAGCCCATTGTGCCCGCTGGTCCGAGCGGTTCCCCACTCGCGTCCGGATCCGGCGCGCGCCGCCCCCACCACCCGTTCGCGCTGCCCGTTCCGCCCCGGTTCCGCGCGGGGCACGCACGTGCGCGCGGGTTCCTGTACTAGGATCGAACACGTGGACGTCACAGTGACCCCGCTTCCGGGACTCGGGACCCAGCAGGACTTCGTTACTCGTTCCGGGCACAGGATCGGTGTGATCACGTATCGCGACGGACGCTTCGAGCTGATCGTCTCCGGTCACGACGACCCGGACAAGGTAGCCGCCTCGGCAGGTCTGACCGCCGAGGAGACCAACACCCTCGCCAACTTGCTCGGCGCCCCCCAGCTGGTGGCCCGCCTGAGCGAGCAGCAGCGCGAGGTGGCCGGGATCAACACCTGGCAGCTCCCTGTCGATCAAGGCTCTCCCTACGACGGGCGCACTCTCGGCGAGACCGAGATGCGCACCCGCACCTCGGCGTCGATCGTCGCCGTGGTGCGCGGCGGAACCGTGCACCCGTCACCGCGTCCCGATTTCGAATTCAGTGCCGGCGACCTCGTGGTCGTGGTCGGCACCGCCGACGGCCTGCGGGCCGCAGGCGAGATCCTCGAACGCGGCTAGGCGCTCCGCGCCGAACGCCGCGAGGTGATGGTCGTCCGCACCGCCCGGGAGCACCGCGCTCTCGGGCGGGAACCCCGTGCGCTCTGGGCACGGGACAACTGAACAGGTACTCGGACAGGGCGAGAGGAAACACTGGTGCACGACACGGCGATCTCCCTCATCGAACTGGGAGCGGTGTTCTTCGGTCTCGGAGTTCTCGGCCGCCTCGCCTGGAAGATCGGCATCTCACCGATCCCGCTTTACCTCATCGGCGGAATCGCTTTCGGAACCGGCGGCTTAATACCGCTGCACGGTATCGAGCCGTTCACGCATCTAGCCTCCGAAATAGGCGTGGTGCTGCTCTTGCTCCTACTCGGGCTGGAGTACTCGGCTGGCGAACTCGTCACGGGGCTCCGGCGTTCCTGGCTGGCAGGTCTGGTGGACCTGGTGCTCAACGCGGCCCCCGGCGCGATCGTCGCGCTGCTGCTGGGGTGGGGCCCGATCGGCGCGCTGACGATGGCAGGCGTCACCTACATCTCCTCCTCCGGCATCATCGCGAAGGTCCTCGGTGACCTGGGCAGGCTCGGCAACCGCGAAACACCGGTGGTGCTGTCGATCCTGGTCTTCGAAGACCTGGCGATGGCGCTGTACTTGCCGATCCTCACCGCGGTGCTCGGCGGGGTGAGCCTGCTGGGCGGGTTGACCGCCGTCGGCGTCTCGCTGATCGTCATCTCGGTCGTGCTGGTGGTGGCGCTGAAGTTCGGGCGCTACGTCTCGGCGCTGATCGACAGCCCCGACCCCGAGGTGTTCCTGCTGCGGCTGCTGGGTTCGGCCCTGCTGGTCGCCGGGATCGCCTCGGAGCTGCAGGTTTCGGCGGCGGTGGGATCGTTCCTGCTGGGCATCGCGATCTCCGGTTCCACGGCGCAGAACGCGACGCGGATGCTGGAGCCGCTGCGCGACCTGTTCGCCGCGGTGTTCTTCGTGGTGTTCGGCTTGAACACGGATCCTTCGAAGATCCCGCCGGTGCTGGGCTTCGCGCTGCTGCTGGCGGTGGTCACCGCGATCACGAAGATCGGCACGGGCTGGTTCGCCGCCCATTCCCAGGGAATCGGCAAGATGGGCCGGGCGCGCGCCGGTGCGGCGCTGGTGGCCCGTGGTGAGTTCTCCATCGTCATCGCCGGCCTCGCGGTCGCCTCGGGCGCCGTCTCGGGCGAGCTGGCCGCGCTGGCCACCGCTTACGTGCTGCTGATGGCGATCCTCGGGCCGGTCGCGGCGCGCGTGGTGGAGCCGGTGGCGCGCAGGCTGGTCTCGCGGAAGCAGGCCGCGAAGGCGTGAACCCGCGGCACGACGAGGATCTTCCACCTACCCGCTGAGGTCTCCCGCGCGGCCGAGCGCCGCCGGACCGGTCCAGGCCGGGGACGCCGGACGACCACCAGGTCGCCGCGCCTCCCCGGCCTGCTTCGTTTCCGGGTCTCCGGCGGATTGATTTCACCCGACACTGAGACGATCGCAGATTCCGAACGCGTCAGGCGAAGAAGAACCCGCCTCGCCGAGCGGGGCGGGTCCTCCGGGAAGATCACATGCCGACGGCCCGGTAGAGCGCGCCGACCTCCTTGCGGTCCAGCTTGCGGATCGCGCCGGGACGCTCGTTGCCCAGCCGGACCTCGTCGATCGCGGTGCGCACCAGCCGCTTCACCGGGTGGCCCACGTGCTCCAGCACCCGGCGGACGACGTGCTTGCGGCCCTCGTGCAGCACGACCTCGACCAGCGCGCGCCCCTCGTTCACGTCGACCAGCCGGAACTTGTCCAGCTTCACCGGACCGTCGTCCAGGGTGACCCCGGCGCGCAACCGCTTGCCCAGGTCCTTCGCGATCGGCCCCGGCACCTCGGCCAGGTAGGTCTTGAGGACCTGGTACGACGGGTGCATCAACCGGTGCGCCAGCTCACCGTCGTTCGTGATCAGCAGCAGGCCTTCGGTGTCCACGTCCAGCCGCCCCACGTGGAACAGCTTGCCGTCCCGCTCCCGCAGGTAGTCGCCGATGCACGGCCGCCCCTGGTCGTCGGACATCGAGCAGAGGATGCCCTTGGGCTTGTTCAGCAGCAGGTGCTGCACGTCCTCGTTCACGACGACCCGGGTGCCGTCCACGTGGATCACCGAGTTCTCCGGGTCCACCCGCCTGCCGAGCTCGGTGACGACCTCGCCGTCCACCTCGATGCGGCCCTCGGTGATCATCCCCTCGGCGGCGCGGCGCGAAGCCACCCCCGCTCGGGACAGCACCTTCTGCAGGCGGATTCCCTCCGGCTGCGCATCCGCGGCGGAGGAAGAAGCCGGGGCACGGTGTTCAGACATCGTCGATCGTATCCACTTCAGGCAGCAGGGGAGCCAGCGGCGGAAGGTCCTTCAGCGACGACAGGCCGAGCCGTTCCAGGAACAGCTCCGTCGTGCAGTACAGGAACCCGCCGGTCTCCGGGTCGGTACCGGCCTCCTCGACAAGGCCGCGCCCCACCAGGGTACGGATGACGCCATCGACGTTGACACCGCGTACCGCCGCCACCCGCGCCCGGGTCACCGGCTGCCGGTAGGAGATGACCGCGAGCGTCTCCAACGCGGCCCTGGTCAGCTTCGCGCGCTGCCCGTCGAGCAGGTAGCGCTCCACGTACGGCGCGTAGGTCTCCCTGGTGTAGAACCGCCATCCCTCGCCGACCCGGCGCAGGTCGATGCCCCGCCCGGCCTCCTCGTAGCCGCTGGCCAGCCGCTGCAGCGCGGTGCGGATGCGGGCGACGGGCTGGTCCAGGGTGTCGGCCAGCAACGCCTCCCCCGCCGGGACGTCGACCACCAGCAGCAGGGCCTCCAGCGCGGAGTCGAGGGCGTCGTCCTCGGTCAGGTCCGGCGGGGTGCGGGACACCGCGACGGCCGCGTCGGACCGGGCCGGGGCGTCGTCCTCGGGTTCGGAGCCCGCGGGGCGCCCGTCCTCGGCCTGGCCGGTTCCGGGCGCTAGCTCGGCCGGGTCTGCCGCCGGGCCGTCGGCTCCGGTGGGCGGGGTGTCGATGGCGTCGGTTCCGGACTGCTCGTCGGCGGACGGCCCTCCGGTCGCGGACTCGTCGGCGGTGGTCGGCTCGGCGTCGTCCGGCTCGGCAGTGCCCGTCCCGGCGTCGTCCGGCTCGGCGGCTGCCGGCTCAGCCGTGTCCAGTCCGGCGTCGTCCGACTCGGCAGCCCCCGGCTCAGCAGCCCTCGATCCGGCAGCCCTCGGTCCAGCAGTGCCCGGCTCGGCGTCGTCGGTGTCGGCGGCCGGTTCCGCGCCCGGCTCGGCGGCGGAGATCTCGTCCGCAGCGGACTCGGCACCGGCGGGCTCGGCCGCGAGGAGCTCGTCGCCGACGGGTTCACCGTCGATGGGCGAGCCGCCGACGGACGTGCCCGCGTCCGGTTCACCGCTCACCACGCGGGATCCGGTCGACGGCTCGGCACCGGCCCGGCCGTCACCCGGCTCGGCGGGCCGAGCCCGTCCCCCCGGCACGGTCTCCGGCGCCACCGCCGCATCCGCGGCCTGCTCGGCCTCGTCCGCACCGGAAGCTTCGTCGTGCACTGCGCTCACCCGTATTCCTCTTCGTTCGCGCTGCGCCGGTCGGCCTCGGCCGCCAGCCGCGCGTCCTCCAGGCTGCCGCCGACCCAGCGCACCACCAGGTCGCCCAGCGGATCCTCCTGCTCGAACGCCAGCACCTTCTCCCGGAACAGCTCCAGCAGCGCCAGGAAGCGGGCGACGATCTCCACCGTGTGCTCGCAGTCCGCGACCAGCGCCGAGAAGTCCGCCGCGCCCCACTCGGCCAGCCGCACCCGCAGCAGCGCGGCGTGCTCGCGCACCGACACCTGGTGCTGGTGGATGTGGTCCAGCGACACCGACGGCGGCGGCTTCGGCCGGAACACCGCGGCCGCGATCTCCGCGAGCCGCTGCGGTCCGACCCCGATCATCACCTCGGGCAGCAGGTTCTCGTAGCGCGGCTCCACCGCCACCGACCGCGGGTAGCGGCGCAGCGCCCCCGCTTCCAGCTCGCTGAACAGCGCCGCGACCTGCTTGTACGCGCGGTACTGCAGCAACCGCGCGAACAGCAGGTCCCGCGCCTCCAGCAGCGCCAGGTCGTCCTCGTCCTCCACGTCGGCGGCGGGCAGCAACCGGGCCGCCTTCAGATCCAGCAGCGTCGCGGCCACGACCAGGAACTCGGTCGTCTCGTCGAGGTTCCAGTGCTCGCCCAACGCCTTGGTGTAGGCGATGAACTCGTCGGTGACCTTGTGCAGCGCCACCTCGGTGACGTCCAGCTGGTGCTGCGAGATCAACTGCAGCAAGAGGTCGAACGGGCCCTCGAAGTTGTCCAGCCGCACCGTGAACCGCCCGGTCGAGGTGGTTTCCTCGGCGGCGGCCACGCCCGGAGCCTCGGCGTCGGCCTCGTCCTGCACCTCAACAGCATCGACCCCGCCGGGAACGGAGTCGGTCACTCGCCGGGCTCCCGCCGCAATTCGCGCACCAGCACCGAATCCGCACCCCGCGCCTCAAGATCAGCGAGCAGCATCGCCACCCCTTCACGCACGACCCTGCCGCGATCCACCGCGATGCCGTGCTCAGCGCGCAGCGCGAGCCGGGCCTGTTCCAACGCCAGCAACTCCTCATCGGAGACGTACACGGTGATTTTCGCATCGTGCTTGCGGCGCCCCGACCCCGACCTGCCCCGCGATCCGCCGGAGCCCGGCTCGGCCGCACGCGCACCGGCGCCGGGGGCGGGCTCGACCCGGGGCTCGGCAGGTGGTTCCGGCGGTTCGGAGGCGCGCGCCGTGGTCCGGAACAGCTCGGACGCACCGGGCAGCTCGGCACGACGCCTCACGCGCCCTCCCCGACAGCGGATCGCACGGGAACCGTCACCGCGCGATCACCTCGCGCGCCAGCGAGCGGTAGGCCTGCGCGCCTGCGGAACGCGGCGCCCAGCGGGTGATCGGCTCCCCGGCGACCGTCGTCTCCGGGAAGCGCACCGTCCGGTTGATCACGCTGTCGAAGACGACGTCGCCGAACGCCTCGACCACGCGCGCCATCACCTCGCGGGAGTGCAACGTCCGCGGGTCGAACATGGTCGCCAGGATGCCGCTGATCTCCAGCTTCGGGTTCAGCCGCTCCTGCACCTTCTCGATCGTGTCGATCAGCAGGGCCACCCCGCGCAGGCTGAAGAACTCGCACTCCAACGGGATGATCACGCCGTCCGCGGCGGCGAGCGCGTTCACCGTCAGCAGGCCCAGCGACGGCTGGCAGTCCACCAGGATGAAGTCGTACTCCTTCATCGCCGGGAACAGCACGCGCTGCAGGGTCTGCTCGCGGCCCACCTCCGCGACCAGCTGCACCTCGGCGGCCGACAGGTCGATGTTGCTCGGCAGCAGGTCCATGCCCTCGACGGTCGTGGACATCACCACGTCCCGGATGTCGACGGACCGCTCCATGATCACGTTGTAGATCGTCTGGTCCAGCTGGTGCGGCTGCACCCCCAGGCCGACCGAGAGCGCACCCTGCGGATCGAAGTCCACCAGCAGCACCCGGCGCCCGTACTCGGCGAGCGCGGCACCCAGGTTGATCGTCGACGTCGTCTTGCCGACGCCGCCCTTCTGGTTGCACATGGCCAGTACCGAGGCCGGGCCGTGCCGGTCCAGCAGCGGCGGTTCCGGGACGTGCCTGCGCGGGCGGCCGGTCGGGCCGATGTTCGCGTCCGGCGACAACTCGGCCTCACCGCCCGAAGCCGAGGGCTTGTGCGGGGCGATGCTCAGGTCGACCGCGCCCCGGGACCGCCCTTCGGCGGAGGGCTGCGGTGTCGACATGGCGCTAGGACTCCTTGTCTGCCGGCGACGATCATACCGATCGAGCGCAGCCTAAGTGGCATTCGCGACCAGCGGCAACGCGCCTCGCCGAGCACCGGCGAAATGCGTCCCACCCCACTCCATCGGGTTCACGGGTCCCGCCGCAACGCCCTCGGATGGGCGGTCGCGTACACCTCGCGCAACGTGTTCACCGTGACCAGCGTGTACACCTGCGTGGTCGTCACCGAGGCGTGCCCGAGCAATTCCTGCACCACTCGCACGTCCGCTCCGCCTTCCAGCAGATGGGTGGCGAACGAATGCCGCAGCACGTGCGGCGACACCGCGCTGCTGATCCCCGCCCGGTCGGCGGCGGACTTCAACGCGTTCCACGCGCTCTGCCGGGACAACCTGCCGCCGTGCGAATTCAGGAAGACCGCCGCGTCGCCCTTGCCGCGGGCGGCCAGCACCGGCCGCGCCCGCACCAGGTAGGCATCCAGCGCCTCCAACGCGGGACGCCCGATCGGGACCAGCCGTTGCCGGCCGCCCTTGCCGTTGAGCAGCACCGTGCGCTCCGCCGAGTTCACGTCGTCGACGTCCAGCCCCACCGCCTCCGAGATCCGAGCTCCCGAGGAGTACAGCAGTTCCAGCAGCGCCCGGTCCCGCAGTCCGCGCACGTCCCGGCTGTTCGCCCCGTCCAGCAACCGCAGCACGTCGGCCACCGGCAACGCCTTCGGCAACCGGCGGGCCGGGCTCGGCGGCGACACCTCGCGCGCGACGTCCGCGTCCACCCACCCCTCGGCGTGGGCGAACCGGTGCAGGCCGCGCACCGCGACCAGCGCCCGCGCCGCCGAGGAGGGCGCGAGCGGCGGGTGCTCGTCCGTGCCCTCGCGCAATTCCGCGGCGAACTCCGCCAGGTGCAACGCGGTCACCTCGCGCAACACGCGCACTCCCGAACCGGCCAAGTGCCCGCCGTAGCGGCGCAGATCTCGCGAATACGAATCCAAGGTGCTGCGGGCGCTGCCCCGCTCCACCGCCAAGTGGTCCAGGAAACCGGAGCAGGCGGTGCGCAATCCCTCGGGAAGGTCCTCGAAGGCTTTCACGGGCCGAACTCCTCTGCGCGAAACGAACAGGTCGCAGCGTAAGCCGCCGCACCGCCGGAACTCCGGCCACCCGCCATGGTGCCGAAGGACTCCCGACCGCGAGCAGTGCGTATCCCGCAACGAGAGAACGGAGCAAGCGCGATTAGCCCGAAAGCATGCCGACCCTCTCCGAATCGCCATTCCGAGCGGCCCGGTTCGACTAGCCTGATCACCGTGACTTCCCCGTACGATCCCGGCCGGATGCGCATCGGCGACCACGAGCGGGCGCAGGCCATCGAAGCGCTCGGCGAGCACTACTCCCTGAGCAGGCTGAGCCTCGGCGAGTACGAGGAACGCGTCGACCAGGCGACCCGCGCGGTCACCGGCGACGACCTGGTGGCCCTGTTCACCGACCTGCCCGCGCCCCGCC